>DATDFH010000025.1:0-15167 GCA_036522715.1 Verrucomicrobiia bacterium | reverse complement strand
CACCGAGCTTCGCGCAATTGGCCCGCACCCAGCGCACGGCGCTTCGGGCGTCTTCCGCGCACTTGTCGAGCATGGTGCCCTGGCGATTGCGCACGCGGTAATCCGCCAGGCCGACGACGACCCCGCGCTTGGCGAAGTGCTCCGCCTCCCGGACGCAAGCGAAGGGGCTGCCGCCGCTCCAGCCGCCGCCGAAGAAGAAGACCATCACCGGCCGCTTGTCGTTCTCCGACCAACCTTCGGGCATTTTGAAATAGATGCGCAGTTCGCCTTCCGCTGTCTGCTTATAGGCGAACTCCTTGTAGCCGCGCTGCCGGCCCTCGGCCGAGAGTTCAGCAAGATACTTTTTCGGATCGAAACTGGCTCCCTTGTTCTTCTTGGCCGCGCGGGACGCGGTGGCGGGAGCGGCGTTGGTCCAAGCCGCGGTCGTCGCAGCATCCGCTTGTGAAAATGCGATGATGCACATCGCCGCGGCAAAGGCCGATCCAATTCGTTGGTAAATCATATCAAGCAGTTCCAGCAGACTACATTGTTCATGGGATCACCAGCGTCGTGACGCTGAACGGCTCGATGGACGCGGAACCCAGGGTTTTGTTTCCGGCAAATGTCTTCACGGTTCCGCCCGTCGCGGAGAGAGTGTCACCGGACACCGACTCGACCTGAACGCTCGCACCGGCCGGAATGGTTTTGCCGTCAATCGTTATCCCACCCAGCGCGACGGCCGGCCCGCGATTGAGAATGCAGAGATACTTCTTGCCGTCCGGCCCGGCGGCCGCGAGCACTTTGACGACTTCCATCGCACCGTTTTTCCCGGCGCCGGCGCCGGAAGCGGTCAGCAGCGTTTTGTCGCCGCTGTAGAAGTGCCGGAGCGGCTTGGAATACAGATACGCACTCCAAAGTGAGATGTCCTTTTGGTAGAGCAATCCGCCGCCGCTGTTCTTGCGTTTGCCCGAGGTGAGATCCTGCATCAAGGGCACCGACTGGGTCGCGACTTCAAAATAGTTGTCATGCGTGGCGTTGTATTCGGTCATGAAGAAATAAAAATTCACCGTGTGCAGTCCCTCCACGACAGTGTTCCGGTCGGCGTGCGTGCCCCACTGGAGCATGAACATCTTTTTGTCGGCGCCCCAATCCTCCGCATAGACCTTGATCTGCTTGGTGGGAAAGCTTTCGACGAAGGCATCGTAATCTTTCAGGTGCTGTTCGGGCGAACTGCCCGCCGCGACCGCGCCGCGACCGCGCCGTGCCGCCGATGCGAATTCACTCCAGCCGTATTCCGCGAAGCCATCAATGCCGGGGATTTTCGCAACCTCCCGGTTCCATTCGTGGTAAGAACCCGGCACCGACGCCTTTCTGCCGACCGGCATGCTCCAGCCCGCGATGCGCACGTCCGGATATTTCGCCTTGAGGAACGCAACGAACGGTTTGATCGCGGCAATGTAGGCGGCGCTGGTCTCGAACCTGAAGGGGCCGAGTTGCACCTCCATGCCAAGGACGACCGTTTCGACCGGAACCTGTGCGTCCTTCATGGTTTTCAAATAGTAGTCGAGTTCCTCGACCGTGCCTTTTGGGATGTTGGGGATGAACACGGCATGGCCGCCCATCGGCTTGATGAACCCGACAAACTGTTTGAAAAAATCGGGAGAACCCACCTTGTTGACGCGGTGTTCGGTTCCGTGTTTTGACTGGGCGATCTCTTCCTCGCGGATGTTGAAACCGCCCGTACCAGTCGGATGATGATAAGAAGACCCGCCCGGAAAGAGGAAGGTGTTCAAGTGCAACTCGCCGAGCGCCGAGAGGTATTCCGGCTTCTGCACGAGATCGAAGATGAACATCTCCGCGCAATTGATGCCGTAAATCTTCGGGTTGATCGGCACCGGCTTGGCGGAGGTAATCCGAATTTCCAACTTGCCTGCGCCCGCGGTGTTGGTCGCGGCAGCGGGCGCTGCGTTGGTGGCCGCAGCGGAAGCGCGGGAGGAAGCAGCCTTGCCTTCGGGCTGCTTGCGTCGGAATTCCAGGAACTCGTCGCGGGTCAGTTTGCCGTCCTTGTTCAAATCCGCATCGGGGAAACGCTTGAGCAACTGTTGCAGTTGTTCCTCCATCTTTTCGCGCGAGGCGCCAGCGAGGGGCGCCGTCCCGATGACTGGCGCGAGCAGAAGCACCATGAACGATGCGAGCGGGATCTTCATTTGGGCGGAAGTGGAGCGCCACCGGGCTTGCGCTTTTTGGAAGCAGCTTTTCGCATCAGCGTAGGGCCTCCGTGGGACTTCGCTGAAGGGTCGGGCTGATAGCGCACCCAGGCAGCCGCTCTGGGCATTTCCATGACCGGCGGCCCGGTCAACCAGCCGAGCGAAATCAGAAACTCATCCGTCTTGCGAATCGACGCCTCGCGCCACGGTGAGTTGCCGATGAGCTGATGGTCTTTGCCCTCGGCGATGTAAAACTCGCAGCGCGCACCGGCTGCCGTAGCCCGGTCGGTGAACTGCTTGGCGGTGGGAACCCAGTTGTCCTCCGAACCGTCCATGATGAGCGTGGACGGCGTGTTCGTGCCCACGTGCAGAACCGGAGAAACGCGGCGGGCCATCTCCGCGCCACCGACGCGCGTCGCCAATCCACCGGGCGTGAGGTCGGCCACGCAGTTGATCAGCACGAGCGCATTGGGCGCGCAGGAGGTTTTGAGGTTGTCCGTCTCCGAGTCCGGCGCGACGGGCGTGGCGGTGCAAGCCGCGAGGTGCCCGCCGGCGGACGCGCCCGAGGCCGCGACGCGATCCGGATCAATGCCCAACTCCCCCGCGTGCTCGCGCACCCAGCGCATCGCCGTGCGCGCGTCCTCGACGCACTTGTCCGGCGTGACGTTGTGAGTCTTGGACACGCGATAGTCGGCCCGCACCGCGAGGATGCCGCGACGGGCGAGGTAGGTCGCCCAATCCTTGAACTGCTTGATATTGCTGTTGGCCCACGCCCCGCCGGAGAAGAAAACGATGGCCGGGCGTTTGTCGCCGGGCTTCGCGTCGGGCGGCAGGGTCACGACGAGTTTGAGTTCGCCTTGCGGAGTTTTCTTATAGATGAAGTCCTTCTCGACCGGTTCGGTCGCTGGCGCAGCAGCAGCCGACGTTAGCAGACAAAGCAACAGAGGCCCGCGCTGGGTGATGATGTTGCTCATGGTCGTGCGGGTCAGCGTTTCAGGAAAAGCTGGCTCGTGGCGAGTGACTCAATCAGCGACGCAAGCTTGTAGCCGTTCGACTTCGATTGCTGGGCGATGCGTTTCAACTCGGAGCGATCGGAGAACGTGAGGCCGCGACGAAGCGCATACGTCGCGAGCTTCTCGGTGAAGGCAGCGGCAAATTTGTCGGTGTCGGCGAGCAGGAGTTTCTTCAGGCCGGTTGCGTCGGCGAATTTGCGGCCGTCGTAAAGTTCGCCGCTCGCGTCGAGCTTTGGATCGGCGCCGGTGCCGTTGCGCACCGTCTCGACGGTGCGCCAGCGTCCGATGGCGTCGTAGTTGTCGAACGCGATGCCTAGCGGATCGATCTTGCGATGGCACGCGGTGCAGTTGGGATCGGCGCGGTGCGCTTCGAGTTTCTCGCGCACGGTGGTCTTGGGCGCGTTCGTGGCGGGGGTGTTGAGCGGGGGCACGTTCGCAGGCGGCGGCGGCGGCGGTTTGCCGATGATGGACTCCAACACCCACACGCCGCGATGTACAGGACGGTGGCGCGTGCCGTCGGAAGTGAGGCCGAGGATCGCGCCCTGCGTGAGCAGGCCGCCGCGATGATCGCCGGGTTTGAGCGACACGCGCTGCATCGTCTCGCCGCGCACGCCGCCGATGCCGTAGTGCGTGGCGAGGCGTTCGTTGAGCAGCGTCCAGTCGGAGTCGAGGAACTCGCAGAGGTTGCCGTTGCGCCTCAACACGTCGCCGAAGAAACCGATGGTCTCGGCGATCATGCTTTTCTCCAGATACTCGTCGTAGTCGGGATAAAGCTCCTTGTCCGGCGCGAACATGCCGACCTTGCGCAATTGCAGCCACTGGTGCGGGAAGGTTTCGGCAAACCCGGCGGCCTTCGGGTCGCGCAACATCCGGCGCACCTCGGCACGAAGCGTGGCGGTCTCGTGCAGCCGACCTTTGCGGGCGAGATCGAACAGCCGCTCGTCGGGCATGGTGCTCCAGAGGAAATACGAGAGGCGCGAGGCGAGTTCCCAATCGGTGAGTCGCGGCGAGGGTTTAGCTGCGCTGCCTTCCTCGAGGTAGAGGAAACTTTTCGAGCAAAGCACGGCGAGCAACGCGGTCTTCACGGAGGACTCGAAGTTGTCGCCGAGCTTCTGCGCCCCTTCGACGAGCTTCACGAGACGATCCACCTCGGCGCCTTGCACCGGGCGGCGCCACGTGCGCTCCGCGAAACGCGCGACGATTTCGCGCGCATACGCGAGATCCTTCGCCGCCTTTTCGCCGCCGAAGAAAATGCGCTGATGCGCTGGCGTGGGCCACGATTCGACGAGCGGCCCGTCCCATTCGATGTAGTCGAGCAGGAGGAACGGGACGATGGGCCGGCCGTCGTCGTCGGTGAACTTGAGCTGCCACGGCACGCGGCTCTGCAAACTGGTGAAGGCGTTCGCGGTCTGTGTCGAGCGCGAGCGGCGGGCCGTGGGGTTTGGACCCTGCACGTCGTTGACGATGCGGATGGGATGATGGCCGGCGGGCAGGTGCGCGCGAAACTCGATGGTGGCCGGCTGGTCCTCGGGCGTCTCTATGTCCCGCTCGAACAGCACACGGCTGAGGTCGCCCGCGTAGAGTCGCAGGCGCGGCGCGGGACCACTCTTCGGCCGCAAACCGCTCACCTTGATGCGCACGAGGTAGTCGCCCGCGATTTTGATGTCCACCGTGCGGTCGTCGAGCGCGCCGTTGTTGGGAAAGAGGTCCACGCGCACCTTGTCCGCGATGCCGCGCGCCTGATATTCCTTTTCAAAACTTTTCCAGCCGCGGATGTCGAACGGCCCCCAGTGAATCACCTCGCGCTTCGGTTGCGGGCCGAGCGAGAGCGCCTCGTTCAAGACCGTCTCCGCTGCCGCGAAGTATTTTTCCACGTGCGCCGGCGAAACGGTGAGCACCGAGCCGATGCGCTGGAAGCCCTGCCAGTCCGGGTCCTCCGGCAGCCCCGACGGATCGATCGCGTCAAACGTGACGCCGAGCAACTCACGGATCGTGTTCGCATATTCTTCGCGCGAGAGCTTGCGGAACGCGACCTTCTCGCCGGCCGATGACTGCTTCGCCGACTCTGCCTCGCGAAGCTGGCCCGCGATCCACTCCGCCACGCGCGCAATGTCGTTGGGCTTCGGGCGCGGCTCCTTTTCCGGCGGCATGTCGCCGGAGTTGATGCGGTTCATGATCTCCTCCCAGTTCGCCATGACCTTCGGCGAATCGAAATTGATCACCAGCGTGTCCACGCGCAGGTCGCCCTTCTGCTTCTTCTCGCCGTGACAGCTTATGCAGTGCTGTTTGAAAAATGGCTTCACCGCCCGCTCGAATTCAGGGGAAGCCTTTGGAGCGTTCGCCGCTGCCAAGTTCAAAGCACCGCCGAGCCACGCGCCACCGATCAGAATGATCACGCCCGTGAAGTGGAGGGGCCGTGGAAGCAAAGGAGACATGTGTCGTGACTGAAAACAGACGGATTCTGCCCGGAACCATTCACGAAGGACAGGCTTGGTTTTCGGCGAACAGAGCGTCGCAGGCGTGGCTGCTTCCCGTCACGCCCCAACGCGCTTCTTGATTTCCTTCAGCAGCGCAGCCTCGGGCTTTGCCGTGTAGTATTTGTCCAGCGGGTAGCAGCCGCTGATGAGGCCGTTGCGCGGCGCAGTGGTGCAGTCGCTGAACGTGCGGCAGATGAATTTCTTCTCCAGTTCGCCCTTCTGCGCCGCGTCGGCGAGCATCGTCGGGTAACTCAACACCACGCGGCCGATGCCCACAATGTCCGCCCAGCCGTGGCGCAGGAGGTATTGCGATACGTGCGGGAGATATTCCTGCAAGTAGCTCAAGCCGGAGCCGACGATCACCATGTCCTTCGGCGCCTTCGTGCGGAGTTGACGGACGACTTGCACCTGGCGCTCCACGTCAATCAGCGGATCATGCGCCGGCTGGTACCCATCACTCGGCGGATACGCGGCGGGACGTTGCAGGTGGGGCGTGTAGTAGGGCGAACCGGCGCTCGTGTTCAGTATCTTGACGCCGAGTTGCGCGCAGAGTTCGGCGAACAGGAATGTCTCCGTGAGGTCAATTTGTATCGGGTCGCTTTGATTTACGCCGAAGCCGTAGCGATACGGAAGCGCGTGCGCGTGTTCCTCCGGAATGCCGGGGCCGAGTTTGCCGGGCACGCTGAGCGCCGGATCGGGGCGATGCGGCACCATGTCGAACGTGCTCAGGCGCACGCCAAACTCGATCTTGTTCCCACTCGCGCGGATGCCAGCGACGACTTTGCGCAGGATGCGCGTGCGGTTCTCGAAGCTGCCGCCGAACTTGCCGGGTCGCGTGTGCGCACCGAGGAACTCGTGGAGCAAATAGCCGTGGCAATGCTTGAGGTCCACAAAGTCCGCGCCCACGTCCCACGCGATCTTCGCCGCGCGAATGTAGCACTCGATCAACTCCTCGACCTCGCCATCGGACAGAATCTGCTCGTCGCTTGTGACGTTGAATTTTTTATCAAGAATCGGATGGCGAAATGCGACGCGCGATTCCCAGCGCTTCTTGTCATTGGGCCGGCAGAAGCGCCCCGAGTGCGTGAGCTGAAAGCCGATCACGAGATCGTCCGCCGTGCCGTAGCGCTCCGCGTGCGCCTTCTTTAATATGCCCATCAACTCCGCCAGGCCGGCTTTGTTCTGCTCGATGATGATGAGCTGGTTCGGATTCGCCCGCCCGTCGGGGCGCACGGCCATCGCTTCCGCGCCGCAGATCAACTTCGCGCCGCTCTCGCCGAACCGCTGCCAGCGCCGACGCATCTCGTCGGTCACGCCGCCGCTCGTCGTGCCGTCCCAACCTTCCATTGGATGAATGGCGATGCGATTGCCGATGCGTTTGCCGTTGATGGTGACGCCGGCCACCGGTTGCGCTAGCGGTGAACTTGCACCCGTTTCGATGGCGTCCTCGCACGGCAACTCGATGCCGAGCGTCGCGCAATGTTTGCGGAAATCATCGACGGTCTTCAGCGACGGGATGCGGGTGAGTTTGAAGGGTTCAGCCATATAGCTCGTGACGCGTGAAGTGAGGATGCGAGAGGATTGAATTCGTTCAAAGCCGGAAAAGTTTGTGCGCGTTGCTCCGGAAGATTTTCGCCTCGTCACCGGCTGGCAGTTTCAAACTGCGCAGGCCGTCGCTGATGAGCTGCGGTTCCACCCACGGATGGTCGCTGGCGTAAAGCAGCCGGTCCGCGCCCATGAAATCGACGCCGAACTTCATCGCCAGCGGCAGCGGCGACACGATGTCGAGCCAGATTTGTTTCAGGTACTCGCTCGGCGTGCGCTTGAGGTTGCGCGGGCCGCGCTTGAGCACCGTCACCTGATGGTCGAGACGTCCGACGATGTAGGGCAGCGTGCCGCCGAGGTGCGGGCAGACGAGCTTGAGCTTCGGCAACTCGTCGAGGACGGCCGACATGAGCAGCCGCGTGAGCGCGATGGTGTTGTCGAACATGTTGCCGAGCGTGCTTGTCATCTCGTAGCCCTTCACGAACTCGGTGGTGAGCGGCTTGGCGGGATGGAGCAAGACAGGGATGTCCAATTCAACGGCACGCGCAAGCACCGGGCGAAAGTCCGCCTCGTCGGGGAACCGGCCCGCGAGGTTTGTGTAGAGCAGCAGCCCCTTCATGCCGAGCTGCTGCACGCAACGGTCAAGCTCCGCGAGCGACGCGCGCACGTCCTGCCACGGGAGCACGCACAGGCCGAAGAAGCGCGTCGGATGTTTGCGCACCACGCCCGCGACGAAGTCATTCGCCATCTGCGCGACCGCCGGGCCGTCCGCGCCGAACCACTCCGGGCCGGGGTCGTTGATGCTCAGGGCCGTGAGGGCGATGCCGGCGGCGTCCATCGTGGCGAGCTTGGCGTCCACATCGAGATAGAGCGGTGGAATTTTCCGCAGCCAGTCGCCCATTTTTAGATGGCGCGTGCCATCCTTGGTGAAGACCGTCGGGTCGGTCGTGCGTTTCTCCATCAGCGCGATGAGTTCCGGCGCGAAGAGATGGCTCTGGCAATCAATCTTGAAAGGCGCGTTCGCCGCGGCGGCGCGGGCTTCATTTCGTTGCAGCGCCGTCGGCACCGCGGCCAGCGCGACACCGGACGCGGCGAGAAATTTTCTACGATTGAGTGAAGTTGATTTCATATTGGCCTCGCAAAGATTGGTTCAGTCCTCCAATGGTTTTCCGCCCGTGTCCGGCGCCCACCATACGACGACCATTCCGAGCGCGTAAATGAGCCCGGTCACGATGCCCACGCGCGCGTAGTCGCCCCCGGACCACGCCATGAACGCGCCCGCCGCGAAGATGCCCGCTGCGGAGGCGAAGCGGCCGAAATTGTAGGCAATGCCCGCACCGGTGGCGCGTACGCGCGTGGGGAAGAGTTCCGGCAAATACAGCGGCAGCCAGCCGAAGAACAGCGTCGAGACGAACCCTTGCGCGAAAACGAGCGGAAGGAACGCGGCGTCGAGCGGCTTGAGCAAACCGAAGATGCCGCATGTCAGCGTGACCGAACCGAGGCTGATGAGGAAATAGGTCACGCGGCGGCCGAGAAGATTGGCGAGGTGTGCGCCGAAAAAGCTGCCGAGAATCGCGCCGAGCGCCCACCATTGCTGCGTGCTGGCCTTGAGGCCGGGATGCACCGTGCCGCCCACGGCGTCGGCCCAGGGAATCATCCACTTGCTGGCCGCCCACGCACCGATGAGCGGGATGGCTCCGAGCGCGATGCCGATGAGCGTGCGGCGGAGCAAGGGCGGACGGAACAATTCCCGCGTCGGCGCGGCGGCCTTCGTCGCCCTTCCGGCGGCGCGGGCCGCGAGCCATTTCGGTGATTCAGGAACGAAAAACGGTGCGACAACGCCGAGCAACACCGACGCGCCGGAGAGTTCGAGCAACCAACGCCACGCATCCGGCGTGACCTGTTTCGCGCGGCCGAGTTGCGAGACGCAGAAGATACCGACGTTCAGTCCGGTGCCCGCGATGCCGGCGACCATCGGGCGCGAGGCGTTGGACCACGACTCGGCCACCAGTGCGACCCCGTTGGGCCACATGCCGCCAACGCCGAAGCCCGCAAGGAAACGCAGCACGAGCAGTTGTTCCTGGCTCGTGACGAAGGCGCCTGCACCGCCCGCCAGAGAATACACCAGCACGCATACAGCCGTCGCCTGTGCGCGGCCGATGCGGTCGCCGAGCGCCCCGAGTGCAATGCCGCCGAACGCGCCGCCGAGCATCATCGCCGCCGTGTAGCGCGCGAACCAATCACCCGCGAGGCCCGGCGTAAAGGCATCGCCGAGCAACGATTTCGCGACGGACAGCGCGGCAAGCGGCATCAAGCCGAGTTGCACACCCGCAAAGACGAGTCCGGCAAACGCAACAAACAACACCCACAGGCGGGCGGCGTGGGACAACGAAGCGGCGGCGGTCGGCGGGTTCATTGGAACGCTTCGATGATCGCGCAGTTGTCTGCGTCGGCAAAACCGCCATTGGCAAGCGCGGCGAGCAAACGCTCGTGCACCGTGCTCAGGGGAAGTTTCGCCGAGCGCTTGCGGCCGAGTTGGAGGATGAGCCGCACGTCCTTGAGATGCTGCGCGAGCCTGGCCTGCGGTCTGAAATCGCGCGCGAGCATCTTCGCGCCCTTCGTGTCCATCACGCGCGAGTAGGCGGCGCCGGCCTTGAGGATTTCCAGCGCGAGCTTCTGCGAAACGCTGACACGCTGCGCGAAGGCCAAAGCTTCAGCGAGCACGGCGCGGTTGAGGCCGAGGACGAGATTCACGACCAGCTTCATCCGCGCGCCGCTGCCGCACGGGCCGACGTGGAAAGTTTGTTTCGAGAATGAGCCGAAGACATGGCGTGCGGCGACGAAGTCCGCGCGCTTGCCGCCGGCGAGCACCAGCACATCGCCGGCGCAAACTTGGGCGCTGGAGCCGACGATGGTGGCGTCGAGATACCGCACGCCGCGGCGCGCCAACTTTGCCCCGAGCCGCGCGGTGGCGTCCGGTTCGCCAGTGGTGGTGTCGATGATGCGCAGCCCGCGACGAAGCTGCGGCGCGGTTTCGCGCAAGACGGACTCAACGACGTTTGAGTCCGGCAGCGCGAGCAACACCCCGTCGCATGCAGCGAAAACTTCGACGGCCGAGTTCACCGACTTGCCGCCAAGTTTTGCGAACTCACGCCGGCGTCCGGCGTCCACGTCGAAGCCAACGATCCGGAAGCGTGCGCTCCGCAAGCGCTCCGCGAGCGCGCTGCCGAGCAGACCGAGACCAACGATGCCGATGGAACGCGGTTTCATTTTCAACGCTTAGCAGGCGAGGTGACGAGGCTCATTTTGAATTTCGGTTGAATGGAGCCTCCTTACGTCGGCTGTTACCAGTCAGGCGGGGAGCCGTTTCACAATGTCCGCCAGAATCTCCCGATCGGAGTCAAGGCGCCTCGGCGACTTCGGATGCGTGTCGTCGCAGCCGATCCAGCCGCGGAGTTTGAGGAACATCGCGGCGCTGTGTTTGTAGGCCGGCACGGGCGGACGGAAAGTGAGGAAGCCGAGGTATTGCAGCAGGTCGTTGAGTTCGTAGAACGCCGGGTCGCCCGCCGCCCACGCGGCGTCGCGCCGGGCGAACACGTCGGGCGCAAAGGTGGAGAGGCCGAGCAGGTAGTCGCTGCCATACATCACCATGTCAATGGCGAGGTCGTTGCCGGTGTAAACCTTGAAGTCCGGACGTGTCGCGTCCCGGAGTTGGAGCCGCTGCCACTCGAGGTCGCGGCGCAGCGAAGAATGCTTCGCGCCGATGCACGCCTTGATGTCCATCAGCGCCCGATAGACTTCGAGCGAGTAAATCTTTCCGAACGGTAGGAACACTGTGCCCAGTTCGAAGCCGATGAACTGCGCCGCGTGTTTTGCGAGCGTCTGGTAGGCGGCGACGATGCCGTCGTCGGACTGCTGCGTGAGGCCGTGGCACTGAAAGATGACGGGTGTGCCGCCGAACTCCTGGATCATCGCCATCTGCCGCGCGTAGGCATCGGCGTTGAACTTCGCGCCCGGCTGGTCGAGGACGAACGCGCCCGCGACGAATCGTCCGCCGCCCAGTTCGGCGCGCGTCAGTTCCAACGCGCGGCGTTTGGTGGCGTCGTCAATGAGGTTGCCGTAGCCCGTGTCCATGTTGACCGCAGGGATCAATCCGGCCCGCGCGGTGCGGCGCACGTGCGCGGCGAAGCCGGCCCAGTCCACTTCGCCGTTGGCGAGGAAGGGAAGGAGGATGGCGGAGTTGCCCTCGATGCGCCGGCGCGGGTGGAGCAGGGCGATGGGGTCGGGCGTCGCGTTGTTCATCGCGGCACAGCGTAACGAACCCGCGCCGAGCGACAATGCCGTTTCCTACCGCGCCGTCTTCCCTCGGCCGCGCAGCCTGGCGATCAAGCCCACGATGATCAGCGTCGCACCGAGCGAGCAGACGATGGCCGCGCCGGTCGGCAGGTCGGCTTCATAAGACGCGAACAGCCCCACGACGCTCGCCACCGTCGCGACCAGCCAGCCGACCAGGAGCAACGATCCGAGACGTTGCGCGAGAAAGTTGGCGCACACGGCTGGCACGATGAGATAGGAGAACACGAGCAGCACGCCGCCGATCTGCAGGAAGCTCGTCACGACGAGTCCGAACAACGAGTAAAACAAAAAATCCCACCAGCGCACGGCGAGGCCCTCGCGTTCCGCGCGTTCCGGCTCGAAGGAGAGCGCGAGGAATTTCCTGCGGAAAATCCAGTGGACGACGCCGATGACCACGTAGAGAGCAAACGTCTTCAACACCTGCCCCTTGGAAACGAGCAACACGTCGCCGATGAGCGTCTTCTTCAACTCCTCGTTGCCCTCGGCGCTGCGGCTCAGCAAGAGGATGCCCGTGGCGGCGGCGACCACATAGACGATGCCGATGAGCGCCTCCTGCGGCACGCGGTGTTTGGGCGTGTTGCGGGTCATCGCGAAGATCGCCGCGCCGACGACGGTGAAGCCGACCGAATAGACGTAGGTATGAAATTCGTGCGCGTCGTGGCCGAGCATGAGGCACAGCGCGGTGCCGAGCGCGGCGACCTGCGCGAGCGCGAGGTCCACGAAGATGACTTCGCGCCGGACGATGTGCAGGCCGAAATAGACCAGCATTATCGGCAGGAGGAGGCACGCGATGAGCGGCCACTTCATGATGGAGAGGGCGATGTCCATGAGAGGGTCGGTTGGTGGCGGCGACGGTTTCAGCCGGCGCCGCCACGGTCAATCATTTCTTCCCCGCGAACCCGTTCGCGAGCGATTTCACCAGCACGTCCATCCAGTCAACATAGTTTTCCGCGCCGTTCCTCCCGCCGCCCGGAAACGAGGCGAAGTCGAGGAGGGTGGCACCCGTGAGACCGGCGACTGTCTCCGCCGTTTTCCGGTTCAAGTGCGGCTGGACCACCACGACCTTGATGTTCTCCGCCTTCATTTGCGCCACGACTTCGGCGAGGTGCGACGGCGTGGGTGGGATGCCCGGCTTGGGTTCGAGGAACAAATCCATCTTCAACCCGTAGCGTTCGGCGAAGTAAATCCAGTAGTTGTGGTAGGTCACGACGCGTTTGCCCTTGTAAGGCTCCAGCAGCTTCTGCCACTCGGCCAGCTTGGTGTCGAGGCGTTGCGTGAACCTCGCGAGGTTGGCGCGAAACGTGTCCGCGGATTTCGAGTCCAGCGTGCAAAACGCCTCGGTGATGGTGCCGGCAATGGTCTTCGCATTCACCGGGTCGGTGGAGTAATGCGGATTGCCCGCCGCGTGTATGTCGCCCTTCGAGCGATCGAGCGAGGCGGGCACTTCGAGCAACGAGATGCCCTTCACGCACGAAATGCGGCCGGGCTTGCCGGCGTCGAGCTTCGGATTGCGCGCGCCTTCGACCAGCGGCGGCAGCCAGCCGATCTCCAACTCCGCGCCGCCCTCGATGAGCGCGTCGGCGCGGTTGAGCTTCACGATGTAGCTCGGCTTGGCATCGACGAAGTGCGGGTCTTCGGTCGGCTTGGCCAGCGTGGTCAGGTCAATCTTGTCGCCGCCGATTTCCTTGGCGATCACGCCGAAATCCGGCGTCGTGGCGACGACGTTGAGTTTGGCGTGCGCCGTCGAAACGAAGGTGAGCAGCGCGCCGAGGAGAAAGGAAAGGTATTTCATATTCGTGGAAAAGTTGAAGTTCAGAACTTGTGCGCACCGTGGGCGCCGAGGAGGAATTCCATCTGCAACCAGACGGAGTGCTCGTCTCCGAAGTGATCTCCGTGATCGAAGTTGTATTGCAGCCGGAACTTGGAGAACTCGCTCGGATAAAACGTCAGCGCCGGCGAGACACGCGTGCGGTCGCCGCGGAACACATCGCTCGAATCGAACGCCGCGTTGTTGCCGGTGACGAACTCGCCGCGCAGGCTCGTGACCCAGCGTTGCACGAAGCCCCACGAAAGTTGCGAGTAAAGGCCCCAGTCGTCGATGTTCTCAGCGGGCAAGGGGACGGGCGCCGCTGGGTCCGCGCCGGCGCCAAAGCGGCGGTAAAGTCCTTCGGTCTGCCACGAGACGAACGGGAATCCGGCCTGTGCGGTGGTCGGCTTCCACTTCCAATAAACGTCCGCGCCGTAAATCTCCGTGCGGCTGTGTGGCCCGGTGTCGTTCGGGCCGAACGCGCCCGAGGCGCCCACCACCATCGTTTGCGAATCGCTCAGGTCGAACGACGACGCGATGCGCGGCACGAACAACAAATCTCCGATGCCGCGCAGATCGCGTCCGAGCGTCGCGCGGCCGGCGTAACGCAGCGTGCCGGTGCCGTCGTCCTCGCCGTGGTTGCGGAAGCTGAAGGCCGTGCCGCCCTCGCCGTTGAACACGCCGAGGAATGCCTCGGTGTAGAACGGCAGCGGGGCGAGCCAGGACAGTTGCGCGCCGACGTTGCGCAAACCGTCCGGGCCGAAGACACGGCTGAGGATGAGCGGTTCATCGACGAAGGCCCACTGGTGCGGGTGCTGCGAGTTCTGCCGGCCGAAGTTGGCGAAGAACTGCCCGGCCTTGAGTTGAAGGTTCGCCGGCAGCGAGGTGCTCTGGAGATAGGTTTCCTCCAGCTCCAGTTCCGTCTCGTTGTTCTTGTCGAGCTTGAAGACGATGTTCGCGAAACCCTTGAAGTACGGATCGACCGCGCCGTCGAGTGCGATCTCGGCGTTGCGCAATGAGAAGCCGCGCGTGACCGGGTCGTGATCGCCAAGCTGGAGTTGCGCGGAGGGATCGCGCGCGGTGGACCAGCCGACATCCATGAGCGCATCGAAGCTGATGTTCATGTAAGCCGATCCGGCGCGTGCGAGTGTCACCGGCTGCGAAGGCGACCGCGGTTTTGACTCTGCCGCGGTTGCCGCGGGCGCGCCGGGCTTCGGCTGCGCGGCAAGGCTGGCCTCGATCTGCTGCTTCAACTTTTCCTTTTCCTCCGCGGCCGTCTGCTTCTGCTGCAACGCGTCGATCTTTTGCATCAACGTGTTGATCTGCTTCTGGTGCTCCTCCTGCGATTTGCGGAAGGCGTCCTGGATCTGCTGGAGCTGCTGCTTCAACTCGCGGATCTCATTCGCGTCCTGCGCGCCGAGCACCCCCACGCCCAAGCAAAGGGCTGTCGAAAGCCCAAACCAACGATTCAATTTCATTTTCAATTTCTCCTGAATGGCGCTGGCCGCACGCGCGGGACGCCGGGTTAGCTCACATCAATTCAAACCAACCGACTGCGGGGATCAGGAGTGCGCGGGAGGTGCGCGGGAGGGGGAAAGGAAAATCCGGACTGCGGCGACCGCTGCTGGCAGATGGCGCACGGGTTGAAGAAAGAATTCGGCGGCCGGCGCCACGACCGCCGGCGGTTCCTCCATCGTCGTCGTATGCGCTCGGGCGTAGCGGCAGATGGGACATTGCGAATCGTCACCGCAGCAACCGTCATCACAAAACAGCAGGCACCAGT
>DATDFH010000024.1:0-2444 GCA_036522715.1 Verrucomicrobiia bacterium | reverse complement strand
CAGGAGGAGCAGGCCGTCGCGAGCAGGAACAGTCCGGATAACAACGCACCGCGGCCCGCGAAGGCCGATTGTCGTGCTGCGGCCGCGACGAGAAGATTCTGGCTCAACCAGTAGATGACGCCGACGCTCACGGTCGCCGCCGTGAGCACCAGGAGTTTATCACGCCACAACCGCGCCCGCTCGAACGGCTGGCTCAACAGCAGCGGAAGCGTGCGCTGTTGAAACTCGGTCCCGAATGACATGGCGGCGACCAGTGCGGTGCCGACGAAGAAGATGAACATGGCGCAGGTGCCGAAATTGAGCATCAGGAAAGACGGCAGGCCTGCGGGCACAATCCCAGCCACCATTACTGCGCTCCACGGGAGCAGCAGCGATCGGGATTCTTTGGTGAGTCGCGGAGACATGGGTGGTGGGCGTTATTTGAGCGTGGCCACAAAGATTTCTTCCAGCGTGAGGGCCTCGGAGGTCAGCGATTGCGGCGAGAGCGCGTGGAGTTGTTCGACGATCTGCGGGCCGCCGCCGTTGACGATCAATTCAAGTTCGCGTCCGTCGCGGCGCACGTGCAGGGCTTCCTTGAATTCGAGCGCCGGCACGGGTTCCGAGAATTGTGCGCGGATGCGCTGGTGGCTTTGGCGCGCCTCGTCGGCCCCGAGGGAGAGCACTGCGCGCCCGCGGTCCATAATCGTGAACTCGTCGATCAACCCCTCGAACTCGCTGATCAAGTGCGTCGAGACGAAGATCGTGCGCTCGCCGGGGGCGCTTTCCTGATACGCGCCGATGACCGTCTCGATGAACTCGCGGCGCACGATCGGGTCCAGGCCCGAAGTCGGTTCGTCGAGCAGCAGCAACTCCGGCTCGGGACAAATCGCCGCGATGAGGGCGACCTGGGTTTTCTGGCCTTTCGAGAGGCCGCCGGTCTTCTGCGCGGCGTCGAGGCGAAAGCGATTCAACAGGTTGCTCTCGATGTCGCGGTTCCAGTGCGCGCGGAACGAGGTGAGGTAATCCAGCGTCTCGCGGACGGTCATCCACGGGTAGAAGGCCACGTAGTCCGGCACGTAGGCCAGCCGCCGCTTCACTTCGACTTCATGTTTGCCCGGTTCGAGTCCAAACACGCGGACGTGACCGCCGCGGGGTCGAAGCAGATTCAGCAGGCACTTCATCGTCGTGGTCTTGCCGGCGCCATTGCGGCCGAACAGCCCGTAGCAACGGCCGCGCGCAACCGTGAGGCTCAAGTCGTGCACGGCCTCGCTCTTGCCGTAGGTGTAGGCGAGGTGGTCGATTTGGATGGCGGGCGTGGATGCGTTCATGGCGCGTCAGTTGGTTTTTTCGCTGTCGTGGGCGCGTTTCCGTTTGTCCAGCGTGTCGAGCCGGTCGCGCACAAGTTCGAGGAACTCGCCGCGCGGCACTTGCAGGTGATGGGCCTGCACGATGGCCTGGTCGATCTCGTCGATCAGCAGCTTGCGGCGCGCGTCCTTCTTGAGCGGGGAGTGGTTCGCCTTCAGAAAGCAGCCTTTGCCGGGAAGGGTTTCGATGACGCCCTGGCTCTCCAGTTCGGTGTAGGCCTTGGCGATCGTGTTCCGGTTCACGCGCAACTCCTCGGCCAGCGGGCGGATCGAAGGCAGCGACTCGCCGGCCTGCAACGCGCCCGATGCCGCCGCCGCCTTCACCTGGTCCACGACCTGGAGATAGACGGGTTTGCCGGATTTGAAATTGATCTGGAGGATCATTGCGGTGGCTACTGTCCTATGTCACTAGGACAGTTGGCCGCGTTTGTCAAGCACGATTCCCGGAGGGTCGGGTCGTGACGCGCGTCCTGGCGTGGGTTACCATCTCCGGTGTGAAAATACTCCTTGTTGTCCTGAGTCTGTTTGCGCTCGCCGCCTCAGCGATTGCCACCGACCTCACCTCGGGTTGCGCCGCGGTCGTCGCCTCGAAAGGCAAAACCAACGACACTGAGCGGCTTCATCAGTTGTTCCGTTTGCACTGGGACTACGAAATTCATGAGTTCCCGGAGTCGGCCACCGTCCGCGGTTATCCCGGCCAGAATGATCGCTGGACGGATGACTCGCTCGACGCCATCGAGCGGCGCAAGCGCGAGACACATGAACCGCTCAAGGTGCTCGCAACCATTGATCGTGCCGCACTCGCGCCGGACGAGCAGTTGAACTTCGACCTCTTCAAGCGCGATTTCGACGAGGCCGTCGAGGGCCAGCGGTTCCCCGGAGAATTCCTCCCGCTCAACCAGCTTCAGGGCGTGCAGCAGGGCATTGCGCGGGTCCTGCGGTTGTCGCCGGCGAAGAGCGTGAAGGATTTCGAGGACATGATAGCACGGCTGGAGAGCGCGGTCCGCCGGATCGACCAGCATCTCGTCCTGCTGCGCAAGGGTCTCGAAAAGGGCATCACGCCGCCGAAGATCACGCTGCGCGACGTGCCGCAACAGGTCC
>DATDFH010000023.1:0-3096 GCA_036522715.1 Verrucomicrobiia bacterium | reverse complement strand
GACACAATTTCCCCCGCCGGACTGTCAACGGCAAAGTTCCCCCGCCGCAGCGCCGTGTTCGCGGTCGCCGGAAGTTTTTGGTTCCCTCGACAGGCGCGCCCGCTATGCTCGCAGGCCGATTGCCTCCCAGCCCGCGGGCCGGGAACGTCAATCGCACCGCCACCGATGAGTTCCAAATCAATGAAAGGCGTGGGCGTGGTTCCGAGCCGCAAGGAACTGCGCGTGATCGACCACCCCGAGCCGCGCCTCGCCGCCCCGACCGAACTGAAGGTCCGCACCATCGAGGTCGGCATATGCGGCACCGACCGCGAGATCTGCACATTTGCCTACGGCCGGCCGCCGGCGGGTAGCGAGTATCTGTTGCTCGGCCACGAGTGCCTCGGCGAAGTGGTCGAGGTGGGCGTGGGCGTGAAGGATTTCAAGCGTGGCGATCTCGTGGTGCCAAGCGTGCGCCGGCCGTGTCCGCACGCGCACTGCGTGCCGTGCCGCGCGGGGCGGCAGGATTTTTGCGCGACCTGGGATTTCACCGAACGCGGCATCAACCAGCGCCACGGTTTCATGACGGAGAGTTGGGTCGAGGAGGAAATGTTTTTGACGCCGGTGCCAGTCAGCCTGCGCGAGGTGGCGGTGATGGCCGAACCATTGACGGTGGCGGAGAAAGGACTGGTGCAGGCGTGGCAGGTGCAGCAGCGCGTGCCAGGTTGGGAGCACGACAATCGCGACGGCAAGGGCCGCGGGCACGGCCGCAACGCCGTCGTGCTCGGCGCCGGGCCGATCGGCCTGCTCGGTGCGATGAAGCTCTTGATCGAAGGCTTCCGCGTGTTCGTGTATTCGCGCTCGCCCAAGCCGAACTTCAAGGCCGATCTCGCCGAATCCTTCGGCGCGAAATACGTCTCGGCAAAAGAAGTGTCCGCCGAGGCATTCGCTGAACAGGTCGGCAACATTGATCTCGTCTATGAAGCCGTCGGTGAGGCACATGTGACGTTCGACTTGATGCGCGTGCTGGGTATCAACGGAGTTTACATCTTCACAGGCATTCCTTCACAGAAGGCGGCCATCCCGGTCCTCGCGGACAACATCATGCGCAACATCACGCTCAAGAACCAGGCCATCATCGGCACCGTGAACGCGAGCGCGCAATCGTTCGCCGACGCGATCCGAGACTTGGGCGAGTTCCAGCACCGCTGGCCCGAGGCGATCCGCAAAGTGATCACCAGCCGGCGCGACATCGGCGCGCACCGCGAGCTGCTCCTGGACAAGGCGAAGGGGATCAAGAACGTGATCCAGTTTGCGTGAACGGAGTTTCAACCATTCCTTCTGATGAAAAGAGAATCCGCGTGGATTGATGTTTCCATCCCACTCGCCAACGGCATGCACGGCTGGCCGGGCAATCCGCCCACCGTCATCACCATGCACCTGGGCACCGCCAAGGGCGACGTGTGCAACGTCTCCGCCATCAATTTCAATTCCCACACCGGCACGCACATGGACGCGCCGCTGCATTTCCTCCCCGGCACCAAGACCATGGACGACCTCCCGTGGGACGCCGTCATCGGCCCCGCGCGCGTCGTGGAGATCAAGGACAAGGAAGCCATCAAGCCGGCCGAGTTGAAGAAGCTCAAGCCGCGCCGGGGCGAACGTCTGCTCTTCAAGACCCACAACTCCGCCGGGAGCTGGAAGAAGCCCGAGTTCGACAAGGACTTCATCTACATCGCGAAGGAGGGCGCGCAATACCTCGTGGACTGCGGCGTGCAGACCGTGGGCGTGGATTACTTCAGCGTAGGCGGCTTCTACAAGGACGGCGTCGAGACGCACCACGTGCTGCTCGGCGCCGAGGTGTGGATCATCGAGGGCCTGAACTTCGAGCACGTGAAACCCGGCCACTACGACCTCATCTGCCTGCCCATCAAGTTCGCCAAAGGCGACGGTGCGCCGGCGCGCTGCTTGGTGCGGAAGCGCTAATTCTCCAAGACCGTCTCGGCCATCACGGTGATGAGTTCACGGCCGAATTGGAGGCGGTCGGCGACGGTCGGCTGCCGGCCGAGTTTCTTGCTGGGGCCGGTGCGTTGTTCCATCAGGAGCACGGGCACCTTGCGCTCGGTGTAGAGCGAGTTGGTGGTGTTCGACGGGTTCTTGCCGATGCCAAGTTTGCGCGAAGGGTCGAAGGAGGTTTTCGCCACGAGGTTCGTGTAGAGCCGCTGCATCATCGCCTGCGAGGCGTCGTCGTCCGCGAAGGTGTCCACATACTCGGTGACCTCGGTGTTGTGCAGGTTGATCATGAGATCGATGCGCCGGCCGGAATCGACCTGGGCGAAAATCGCGCGCTTCACATACCAGATCTCGGGCATGAGGCGGAGCTTCTCCTTGTCGCGCAAATCCACCTTGTCCCAGTGGCGGTTCACGTCGAAGCCGTTCGCATTGAAACGCACCCAGCCGTTGGCGCAACCGTCGGGGTGCATCATGGGCGTGAACTTGAAGACGACCTTGCGGCGCAGCTCGGCGGCGCGCGGGTCGTCGCTGGTGACGAACCGCAGCGCGCCTTCCATCACGTAGCTCGTGCCGGCTTCCCATGCGTGCTGGCGCGCCTGAAGCCAGACGGTTTTCTTCGCTTCATCGGGAACGCTGAAGTCGGTGACTGTCACGAGATGCAGGTCGCGGCCCTGGACCGTCTTGCCGATGACCTCGATGCGCGCGTACGGAGAATGGTCCACGTCGGCGAGCAGGCGGAGCAAATCGCCATGCGTGTACGGCGGGATGTGCGCTATCCAGAGCGTGTTGCTTGCGGCGTGGAACTTCAGCGTGGCTTCCTTGTTCGTGCTGTCCCAACCCATCGCGGGGAAGTGCGTCCACGTTTTGCCGTCGTAGCTGAAGACGGGAATCGTCTCGGCATACATCGGGCACGCGCCGGGCTTGTCGTTGTATTCGCCGACGAAGTCCGTGAGTGCGAGCGTGAGGTCGCGCCCAGCAACGTTGTCCATGCGGAAGAAATGCCACGACGCCTGGCGATTGCGCCCGCGCTCGTCGTACTGCCCCTCGACGTGCAGGCGGAACTCGGCGTCGCCGAGCTTCTCGACCTTGCCGAGCGAGCCGCCCTCG
>DATDFH010000022.1:0-2750 GCA_036522715.1 Verrucomicrobiia bacterium | reverse complement strand
ACGGCGCAAGTGGCGTCACACACGCCGGGGACTGTTGCGCGGGACGCGCAACAGAGCGACCGGGACGGTCGCGCTCCCCTTCCTCAGGAGCAAATCGCCATCGACATCGCCTTCCGCGTCATTGCCGACCACATCCGCACGCTGAGCTTCGCGATTGCCGACGGCATCCAGCCCGGCAACACGGACCGCAACTACGTCCTGCGCCGCATCCTGCGCCGCGCCGTGCGCTACGGCCGCACGCTCGATTTCACAGAGCCATTTTTCTACAAACTGGTCGACGTGCTCGCGCAAACGATGGGCGATGTCTTCCCCGAAATCCGCACGCACAAAGCGAAGGTGCAGGAGACGATTCGGATCGAGGAGGAGGCGTTTAATAAGACGTTGGACGTCGGCATCGATCACTTCGAGACATTCATTTATCACAACATCCAAATTCTGTCGTACTTGTATCGTTCACAGTGGACTGACGAGCACATCGAAAAGCTGATCCCGAGATTGTGGGCCGATGACGTGCTCCGCCAGCGCTTGGTGTCCTTGGTGAAAGCCGTTCTTTCCCCGGATGATCTTAGAGTGAAGCAAATCGCGACAGACAGCACTGTGGCAGTGAATTGTTTAAAGGAATTCCGCTCCACCGAAAAGATGGCGCTCGCAGCGGACAAGTTCCTGAGAGTTTTCCCCGGTGACGAAGCGTTCAAACTTTACGACACATACGGATTTCCACTCGACTTGACTGAAGTGATGGCTCGCGAGAACGAGATGCCAGTGGACACCGCGGGTTTCGAGAAGTTGATGGAGGAGCAGCGCTCCCGCGCGCGCGCCGCGCAGAAGAAACAGGTCATCGAGCTTTCGCAGATCGAGACCAAGACGCCCACCAAGTTCCTCGGCTACGACGCGCTCGAAACTCCCGCCACGGTCCTCGAAGTCGTCGGCGTGAAGGACAAGACCGCCGTCATCCTCGACACCAGCGCCTGTTACGCCGAGATGGGCGGCCAGGTCGGCGACACCGGCGAACTCGAACACGGCAGCCAGCTCTGGCGCATCGTCAACACGCAGAAGAGCGGCAACGCATGGCTGCACTTCATTGAAGAAAGGGGAGCGCGACCGTCCCGGTCGCAGTTCGGCGCGTCTCGCGACGAACACTCGGCCGGCGGGACGCCGACCGAAGCGGGCGAGACGCCCGCGCTCCCCGTTCCCGGATCGACCGTCACACTCACTGTTGACTGCCCGCGCCGCCACGCCATTGAGCGCCACCACACCGTCACGCACCTGTTGCACTGGGCGTTGCACGAAGTCGCCAGCCGCGACGCCTCGCAGAAAGGTTCGTTCGTCGGCCCGGACAAGTTGACCTTCGACTTCAACAGCGCGCCGCTCACGCCGCAGCAGGTGGCCGACATCGAGAAGCTTGTCAACGAACGCATCCTCGAAAACGCCGCCGTGAGCTGGACCGAAGTCCCGTACGCCGACGTGAAGGCGCGCAAGGACGTGATGCAGTTCTTCGGCGAGAGATACGGCGACACCGTGCGCGTGGTGCAGATCGGCGGTCACGCGCGGGACCTAGACGGTTACTCGATGGAGTTGTGCGGCGGCACCCACACGCGCGCGACCGGCGAGATCGGCCTCTTCCGCATCGTCGGCGAGAACGCCATCGCCGCCGGCGTGCGCCGCATCGAAGCCGTGGCCGGCCTCCAGGCCTACGACGTGGCGCGGCATGAGGTGGAGCTGGTCAGGAAGATCGCGGGCAAGGTCAATTCGCCCGTGGCCGAGTTGGAGAAGAAGGTCGAGGCGTTGCTCGCGCACCAAAAGGAACTGGAGAAGCAGCTCAAGATCGCCGTCGCGCGCAACGCGTCGAACGCCGCGAGCGAGTTGTTGGCGCGCGCGCAGACTGTCAACGGCATCCCGCTCATCACGCACAATCTCGGCGACACCGACGGCGATTTCCTGCAAGCCGTGACCGACGCGCTGAAGAGCCGTTTCAAAGGCGTGATCGTCCTCGGCGGCGGTTCCGACACGAGCGTCGCGCTCGTCGCTGCGGTTTCGCCCGAGTTCACCGCGAAAGTTCAAGCCGGCAAGATCATCCAGCAGATCGCCCCGATCGTCGGCGGCAGAGGCGGCGGCAAACCCGACAACGCCCGTGGCGGCGGCAAGGATGCGAGCAAGCTGGACGAGGCGTTGGGGAAGGTGAGGAGCTTGTTGAACTGAGACGCGAGTTGACGGTTTGTTTCCCTCCCCTTAGCGTCAGCTCGTGAACACGGGCGAGCGAAAAGAGATTTACCCGCAAGCCCAATCGAACGGGCCAGCCGAATTGCGCGAGGCCGTCGCCCGTCCGCATCGTCTGGCGGATGATGATCCCAGCCCCATGCAAATCACGCTCTGGCGCGCCATGACGGGCCAACGGCGGCTCAAACTAGCCGAGGCCATGTATTGGGAAGCCCGCGGACTCAAAACGGCGGGCGTCCGCTATCAGCACCCCGATTGGCCGGAAGAAAAAGTGACGGCCGAGGTCAATCGAATCTTCCTCAATGCCCGGAGTTGAATTGCTTCTGCTCTTCGTCCGCCCGCTGAACCGCTCCGGGCTGCGGTACGTGATTGGCGGGAGTGTGGCGGCGATTTTCTACGGGGAGCCGCGGCTGACGATTGATCTGGACGTGATGATCTTCCTGCGGGATTCGGACCCGGAACGGCTCGCAGAAATCTTTCCGTGCCCGGAGTTCTACGTGCCTCCGGTCGAAGTGATCCGCAACGAGGTCCGC
>DATDFH010000021.1:0-15444 GCA_036522715.1 Verrucomicrobiia bacterium | reverse complement strand
AGCCGACCAAGCCCGTCATCAATCCGAGTTCGCGTCCGAATCGCTGCGGCAACAGTTGAAACACCGAACCGTTGGCCATGCCGAACGCCGCGCACGCGACCACGAAGATCGCCACCGTCATCGCGAGCGAATGCGTCACACCCGCCAGCGCCATCGCCAGCGCCGCGATGCTGTAGAACACGTAGAGCGAGCGGATGCCGCCGATGCGGTCGGACAGCGCGCCGCCGATCGGCCGCGAGAGCGCTCCCACCGCCGTGCACAACGCCGCGAGGTCGCCCGCGTGCACGGCGGACAGCGCGAATTGGTCCTTGAAATAGATCACGAACGAACTGGCCAGTCCGACGAAGCCGCCAAAGCTCACCGTGTAATAAAAACAAAACCAGTGCGTGTCCTTGTCGCGCAGCAGGCGGAAGTAGTCGCCAAGTTTCTTGGGCGTGACGTGAACGGGCGCTTCCTTCGAGAAGATTGCGTACACCGCGAGCACGAACACCGCGGGGATCAGCGCGAAACCGAACACCGCCTGCCAGCCGTAGATCGCCGCGAGCCGTGGCGCGCAGATCGAGTCAATCACCACGCCGATGTTGCCCGCGCCGGCGAGACCCAGCACCAAGCCCTGCATGTTCGGCGGATACCAACGGCCGGCCTGCGGCAGCGCGACCGCGAAACTTGCGCCGGCGAATCCGAGCACCGCGCCCATCAACAGCGCCGCCTGGAAACTCTTCAACCCGACCAGCCACGCGACGGTCAGTCCGGCGATGACGATCAACTGCGCGAGGATGCCGGTGGCCTTGGCGCCGATGCGGTCCACGAGCAGGCCAAGCACAATGCGCAGGATCGCGCCGCTGAGGATCGGCACCGCGACCATGAGGCCCTTCTCCTGCGGCGAGAGGTTGAGCGAGGACGGCGCGGCAATCTGCGCGCCGAGCGCGCCCAAGAGCGTCCACACCATGAAGCTGTAATCGAAGTAGAGGAACGCGCTGACGAGGGTCGGGAGGTGTCCGGCGCGCTTGAGTTGTGACCAGTTCATTGGCACAAACGCCAAGCCGCCGCCATGCCAGCGTGCGCGCGGTCACGGGAATCACCGCGGCAACTTTTTCATCGGCTGGATGAACTCAATTCATCGGCGCAGTTGAATGCCGCCTTGCACGCGGCACGCGAGCTGTTAAAGCCGCAACCATCCGTACCAAACCACCGCGCTGCCGAAGTCGAAGTCGAAGCTGCAGCGTAATTCGCAGCTGTCGTCTTTTGGCCAGTCTGCGCAAACCGGACGGGTGAACCGCCCGCAGCGAGGTGCTCCCGCAACGGCGCGAAGTGTTCACCGACGAACCAGGTAACCTTCGCGCCTCAGCGTGGTTTTGCGCAGGACACCGCGCCGCTCAGAAGCGGATGATGGCCTGCACGTAAAACCAGTCGGCGTCGGTGGAACCGCTCGCGACAGTCTTGAGCGGGTTGTTCCAAGTCTGCTCGATGTAATCGCCCACGAAGAAGTGGCCGTAGCCCGCTTCGAGCGTCGTGAACTTGTTGATTGCGTAACCGGCGATCACGTCCAATTCCGTGCCCACGAAGTTGTCGTAAGAGGAGTTGCGGCCGAAGCCGTTCACGCTGGCGCCGGCACCGCGCGCAACGCCGCCCTTGTTGTAGAAGTTGTCGTGGGTGTCCGCCAGCCAGAACAGGTGGGTTTCAATCGCGAGCGAGAGTTGCGGCGTCGGCTTGAGTTGGAAGATGCCGCGCACGTCATGGATGTTCTGCCAGGAGGCGAAATCCATGTAGCCCTCGAACTTGTGACCGGTGGGGTACAGTTGGTCGAAGGTTTCATGACGGCCGTCCGCGGGGTTGCTGTCGCCGGAGGCGAAGGCGTATTCCAGCGCGACCCGCGGCGTGCCGAAGGCATCGGGAAACGTATAGCCGGCGTTCAGCGCGAAAGCGTAGGCATCGTGGTCGAGGCGGGCGGTATTGGTCGCCGCCTTCCAATTGCCGAACTGATACGCGCCCTCGACGGTGTAGTCGAAGTTGCCCCATTCGCCCGGATTCGATTTCAATCGACCGCCGACAGTGTAGATGTCACGCGCTGCGGGCGCCGCGGTTTGGAACGGCAAGACAGCGTTGGGATTGGCCGTGGCGCTGCCCAAGCCGTCATTGCGCGCGAAGAAATAAAGTTCGGTCGTTTGCTTCGGAATCTGCTTGGTCGTGAGGTAAAGACCCGAGAACAGGTTGTAGTCGTTCCAAGTGTTGAACTCTCCATCCACCGGCAGCACGAGTTTGCTCGTGAAGGCGTCGGCAGCGAACCATGAGTTTTGCCAGCGGACCTTCGCGGTGTCGAACACGCGCCCGATGTTGTTCCAGGCGAATGCGCCCACCAACCGCTCGTCGCCGTAGCTGAGTTCCTGGCGGCCGATCTTGAGCGAGACGGGGAACTCCTTGTGGTTGCCAAGGGTGACATAGGCCTGATGCAGGTCAATCGGCCCGTCCTGCTCGGGGCCGCCGTTGCCGCCTGTGCCGGGAACCGCCCCGGCTCCCGTGCGGCTGCGGTCGTCACCCCACGTCGAACTGCTCCGACCCTCGACGTAAACGCTCCACCACTTGTCGGTGTAGGAGACACGGGCCAGCACCTTGTCGCTAAGGTAGGCGTTGTCGTTCTGCGTCCCGGGCGGGGTGATCTTGCGGAAATCGTTTGCGGGCGGGAGGCCAAGGCCGTTTTCTTTCCACTCGTAGCGCAGGCGCACCGCGCCGCCAATGTCCCACACACTCAGGTAAGGATCCTGTTTGCGGAGGTAGTCGTTGAGGAAGCCTGCGAACGGCTGCGGCGGCGGGGGTGGCGCGTACTGGCCATGGACCTGGCTGCACGCGGCGAGCATAAGGGCGCTGGCGGTGAGGACGACGGAGTTGTTTTTCATGGGTTCAGTTTCTGCATTTCGGCATCCGGTCGGAATGATCCAGGTCAAGCCCGGCCGGGGTTCATGGTCGTTGCTGTTTCAGGTTGGATGGAGCAAAGGAAATCATCACGCCGGATTCAGCACCGGTTCTTCCGGCGATCGTTGCAAGCGAACGCCTCCGGCGGGCGGGAGTTGTGGCGCGGCGGCACTGCGGCCGTTGCGATGCGCGTGGACTTCGAGGAACTCGATCAAGTGTTCGCGCAGCGCGTAGTAATCGGGATGCTCCATCACCGCCTTGCGCTCGCGCGGGCGCGGGAATTTCACTTCAAGGATGTCGCCAACCTCGGCCTCCGGGCCGTCGGTCATGCACACGATGCGATCCGAGAGAAACAACGCCTCGTCCACGTCGTGCGTGACCATCAGCGCGGTGATCTTGTTCTTGCGCCAGAGTTCGATGAGCACCTGCTGGAGTTCGTAGCGCGTGAGCGAGTCCAACATGCCAAACGGTTCGTCAAGGAGCAGCATCTTGGGCTTGAGCGCGAATGCGCGCGCAATGCCGACGCGCTGCCTCATACCCTGTGAAAGTTCCGCCGGGCGTTTGTGCATCGCGTCGCCGAGGCCGACGACAGTGAGAAAATACTCCGCGATCTCGCGGCGCTCCTCGCGGCTCGCGGTGTAGAAGACCTGGTTGACGCCGAGCATCACGTTTTCGAAAGCCGTCAGCCACGGCAGCAGCGACGGCGATTGAAAGACCACGCCGCGGTCGGGGCCGGCGCCGGTGAGTTCCTTGCCCGCGAGGATGATGCCGCCATCGGTAATCGCGTTGAGGCCGGCGAGCATCGAGAGGACGGTGGACTTGCCGCAGCCCGAGTGGCCGATGAGGCAGACGAACTCGCCGTTTTCGATGTTGAGGTCGAAGTCCTTGACGATGACAGCCGGTCCTTTGGGCGTCGGATAAATCTTCGTCAGTTTGGAAAGCTCGCAGTAGTGGCTCATGCGTCGATCTCCACAATTTCGCGTTTGATTTCCTTGCGACGGATGGCGGTGCGGCGTCCACCGATGAGCGGGGGTGGCGCACTCAAATCCTCCGGCTCGACGTCGGGCAACACAAGTGTGCGGCTGACAGCGGCGTGGCGGTCCCGCCGGCAATCGAGCAGGAACCCGGTCACGTCGCGGCGGATTTGTTTGAAGTGCGGGTCGTGGTTGATCGCCTTGCGGTCGCGCGGGCGCGGAATCTCCACGGGGAACGACGGCCCCAGCGTCGCGCCCGGCCCGGCGGTCAGCGGGACGATGCGGTCGGCGAGGTAAATGCCTTCGTCGGGATCGTTGGTGATCATCACCACGGTCTTGTGACTCTCCTCCCAGATGCGGCTGACCTCGTCCTGCAAGGTGGCACGCGTGAGCGCGTCGAGCGCGCTGAGCGGTTCGTCGAGCAGGAGGATCTGAGGGTCCATCGCGAGCGCCCGGGCGACGCTGACGCGCTGACGCATGCCACCGGAAAGTTCGCTGGGCCGCTTCTCGCGGGCCGGTGTGAGATTCACCATCGCGATATATTTCTCGACGTGCTGCTGCCTTTTGGCGGGCGCCCAATTGGGGAACACCTGATCCACCGCGAGGTAAATATTTTCGTAAACCGTCAACCACGGGAGCAGCGAGTAATTCTGAAACACGATCCCGCGATCCGGGCCGGGCGCGGTGATTTCGAGATCATTGAGTGTCATCGAGCCGCTGTCCGGCCGCAGCAGTCCGGCGATCAGCGAGATGAGCGTCGTCTTGCCCGCACCGGAGAAACCGACGATGGCGACGAACTCGCCCTTTTCGATGCTGAGGTTCACGTCCTTCAGCACGGCGTGACCGTTGAAGCTCTTGCTGACGTTGTTGAGTTCGAGGAAGGCCATGCTCAGATCGTCTTGAACCTCCGCTCCACCACGCTCATCAACCGGTCGAGCACGAAGCCCACGACGCCGATGGTGAGGATGCAGAGGATGATGTGCGCGTAGTTGAGCGCGTTGTATTCCTGCCACAGAAATCCGCCGACGCCCGGACGGCCGGTGAGCATTTCCGCAGCGACGATCACGAGCCACGCGATGCCGAGACTGAGCCGGAAACCGGTGAACATGTAGGGCAGCGTCGCCGGGATGAGCACCTTGAAGAGCGTCTTGGTGCGCGAGAGCTTCAGCACCTTCGCCACGTTTAGGTAGTCGGTCGGGATGGAGCGCACGCCGACGGCGGTGTTGAGCACGGTGGGCCACATTGCGCAGACCGCGATGGTGAACAGCGCGCCGAGTTCGGAGGCCTGTTTGCCCGCGCCGAGGAACAACACGAGGCCCAGCGGCAGCCATGCGAGCGGCGAAACGGGCCGGAGCACCTGGATGATCGGATCGAAGGTTTTCGTGAACGTCTTCGAGAGGCCGAGCATAAACCCGATCGGCGTGCCGACCAGCAGCGCGATTGCGTAGCCTTTCGCCACGAGGATGAGGGAATACCACGTGAAGCGGAGGATGCCCTGGTCCATCTCGCCGCGTTTCTCGAAGGGCTTCATGACATAGTCGCGGCTTTCGGTCCAGGTCTTGCCGGGCGTCGGCAGGTCCTTCGATACGGTGGTGCTGACGATCTGCCAGATCACGATGGCCGCGGCGAAGCCGATCAGCGGCAGCAACAGCCAGTCGATCTTCTTGAGTTTGTTTTCGTTCATGAGCGTTGTTGTTCGATGGTTCGCTGCACCCACGTCTGCGAGGCGGACACGAGCACGAGTGTGAAACCGATCAGCGGCGAGACGATGCTCTTGATCATCACGGCGCGGTCCAACGGGCCGTGCAGCCAATGGTCACCCTGGTTCACCGTGGCCTGGAGCACGCCGGCGGTGAGGCCGAGCCTGAGCGCGCGGAGCCACACCGAGCGCTGCCGGAGGGCCAGCACCCAAAGCGCGCGGTTGTCGGGGACCGTCTTCACGGCGGCGGCGTTCATCAGGTTGCAATGTTGTTCACGGCGAAGCCCTTGGCGTACGCCTCCAGATCGGCCGCGGGATCAAACTTCACGCCGTCGAACATCTCCCAGCCGGAGTCATCCTGCGCGCGGTCGGTCACGCCGATTTCCTTCATCGCCTCAGCGTAAATGTCGCCGCGCATGACCTGCTTCGCGACGCCTTCATAATCGGGCGCGCTCTTGACCATGCCCCAGCGGCGGAACTGCGTGAGCCACCATTTGGCAAATTTCGGCTGCGGGTAATTGCAGTTGCGCTTGCTGAAGTGCATGTAGAACTCGTCCTGCATCGTGCGGCCATCGCCGTAATCGAGCTTGCCCAGCAGGCGGCCGAGGATGATGTCCTTGTCGCAATTGATGTAGTTGGGCTTGCTGACGATCTCGCACTGCTCGGGGCGATTGCCGAGGTCGTCGAGCCACACGCTCGCCTCGTGCAGGCCCTTGAGCACCGCCTTGACGGTCTTGGGATTCTTGTCCGCAAAGTCCGCGGTGAAGGCGCAGACTTTTTCCACGTGATCCTTCCAGATGTCGTGCGTGGTGACGGACGTGAAGCCGATCTTGTCAGCGATGGCGCGCGCGTTCCACGGTTCGCCGACGCAGAAGCCGTCCATCTTGCCGATCTTCATGTTGGCCACCATCTGCGCCGGCGGAATGGTGATGAGCGAAATGTCCTTGTCCGGATTGATGCCGCCGGCGCCGAGATAATAGCGCGTCCACATCGCGTGTGTGCCGGGCGGGAACGTCATCGCGAAGGCGAGCGGCTCGCCGAGCTTCTTCGCTTTTTCGGCGAGCGGCTTGATCGCCTTGGGATCGTTGCCAACCTTGCCTTTCCACTCAGCCTTGAGCGTAATGGCCTGTCCGTTGCGGTTGAGGAGCCACGGAACGATCATCGGTTTCTTCGGCGAACCGAGCAGACCCATCGTGCTGGCGATGGGCATGCCCACAAGCATGTGCGTCATCTGGTTATCGCCGCTGGACAGCGAGTCGCGGATGGCGGCCCAGTTCGCGCCTTTTGCAATCGTCACGTCGAGGCCGTATTTTCTGAAAAGGCCCTTCTCCGCGGCGACGACCAGCGGCGAACAGTCGGTCAGCGCGATGATGCCGCAACGGAGTTTCGCGGTCTCGGGCGCGTCGCTGGCATAGACGCTGCCGACCCAGCCGCGGGGCAGCGAGCCGAGCAGCGCGGCGGCCCCGGCGCCCCGCGCGGATGCGCGCAGGAACGAACGACGGGAGAATTTAGTGGCAGGGGAGGATTTCAGGTTGTACATGTTCATGGGTTTCAGACTTTGAAAGGAGCTTGGATGCGCGCTCGTAGATGTCGGCGCGGAAAACGGAGCGGATCAACTGTGCGGCGTTGGCCACGGGCTGGCGGAGCACGCCGGTGGCACGCAATTCGTTCAAGGCCCACGCGGCTTTGTCGGCGGAAGGCTCGTTCGCGTCATCGCCGGCGAAGACCAGGAAGTTGGGCGCGCGCAGCGTCCGCTCCTGTCCCGCATCGAACACGCCGGTGAAACTTGGCCGCAAACTTTCCGCGGGACGGTTCATGTAAGCGGGCCGCGCGAGCACTGCCATCACCTGCTCGCGGTTCTCGGTGACCTGGGAGAAGGCGCACGCCTCGAGCAACGCCGCGATCAGTGCTTGGTGTTCGTGCGCGTGCTGCTCGGCGAAATCGCGCCGGACCATCAACACCTTTTCCGGATGACCGGGCGCGAGGTCCGTGCTCAGCGCCGCGATCCAGCCCACGCGTGCGGCGACCGCGACCGAGTTCCACGGCTCGCCGGCGCAGAAACCATCGAGGTTTCCGGCGCGCAGACTGTCAGGCATCTGCGAGGGCGGGACCACGGCGAGTCGAACGTCGTGATCGGGGTTGATGCCCGCCGCCTGCAACCATCGGCGCAGCAGGAAATGGTGCGACGAAACGTTGGACACCACCCCGAAAGTGAGCGTGCGCGCGCCGCGGAATCGCGCGCTGACCTCGCGCAGGCTGGCAGCGTCGCGCACACCGCGCCGCCAGAGTTCGTTCGAGAGCGTGATGGCGTTGCCCTGGAGATTGAGCACCAGGCCCGTCACGCATTCACACGCCCGCATCCCCAGCCCCAAAGTCGTTGCGAAGGGCATTCCGACGACGGCCTGCGCGGCGTCGAGTTCGCCGCGAACAATCTTGTCGCGCACCGCCGCCCAGCCGAGTTCGCGGCTCAGCGCGACGCGCACGCCGTGCTTCGTAAAAAGCCCCAGCTCGTGCGCCATCACGATCGGCCCGCAGTCGGCGAGCGCCACATAACCGAGCCGCAACGCGGGCATCCTCCGTCCGATCCCGGTTGTGTTATGTCTTGTTCGGTCCACTCACGATGGCCATTGCCATCGCGAATGAGCTTAGCGCTGCGCGTGCCAACCACCGCGATTGGCGCAAACTGTGCTCAACGCGATGTCGATGGACAGCATGAACGCCATTCATTGATGAACGCTCCGCTCGACAGCCGGCAGTTGCGCGCGTTTGCGACGCTGGCCCGCACGGGAAGTTTCACGCAGACCGCACGCGAACTTCATCTCTCGCAGTCGGCAATCAGCCACTCGATGAAGGCGCTGGAGGAGGATGTGGGTTGTCGCCTTTTGGACAGGCTGGGCAAAAAGGTCGTGCTCACGCAGGCCGGCGAGCAGTTGCTCCATCACGCGCAAAAAATCATTCAGGAGATGCTCGGCGCGCGCGCGGCGCTCGAACAGCTCGGCAAATGGGGCAAGGGCCGCCTGCGTCTCGGCGCCAGCGACACCGCGTGCCAGCACATTTTGCCCGGCGTGTTGCGCGAGTTCAAAGACAGCTTCCCGCAGTGCGCCATCGGCATCGAACCGGGCGACACGCCGCTGCTCATCGAGGCGCTTCTGGAAAACCGGATCGATCTCGCGCTGTGTCTCGAACCGGAGCGCGAGACGCGCCTTGAATTTCACCGGCTCTTCACCGACGAGTTGATGTTCCTCGTCGGCCCGATGCACCCGTGGGCGGTGGGCGGACATGTTGTGCGCGAGGAAGTGCCCAAACAGAACTACATCCTCTACGGCAAAGGCAGCGTCACCTTCCGGCTCATTGAGCGCTATTTCCGCGAAGAAGACATCGCGCTCAACACCGTCGTCGAGTTGGGCAACATGGAGGCGATCAAGGAACTGGTGAAGCTCGGTCTCGGCGTGAGCATCCTCGCGCCGTGGATCGCCCGCGACGAAATTGAGGAAGGCTCGGTGATGGCGCTGCCGCTGGGCCGTCGCAAACTCAAGCGGCATTGGGGCATCATGCACCTGCGCGGGCGGCGGCTGGGCTTGGCGGAGGAAACCTTCATCGGATTGTGCCGGTCGGCCACGCAGGCATTGGAACTCACGGAGGCGGGCTGACCCTCGCACACTACCGCAAGCGGTGACGCTTCATGCATCGCGGGATCGGCGGATAGCCTTGAATGTCTCCCACACGCGTGAAGGCGGAACGCTTGTTGCGAAGGCCCCAAAGTCCCTGACGATTGTTGCGGACTCGGCTCACGGCGGGTGGTAGGATCGCGCATGACAACTGTGGGAAGGACCGACGAATGACGTATCGCAAACGAATCAGTCCGCGCGCAATTTACCGCGAGGCCCAACGCACGCTCGTTTCCGCGTCGCCGAGCCTGGCGGCCCGCTTTCCGCATTTGAAGTCGTTGACGGTGGACTTGACCTACCAGGGCACGGAAGAAGGCCGGAACGACCGGACGATGCGCTGCACCTTCAATCTCGAACAGGCCCGGTCGCTGTTCCGCTTCGACTGTGACAACGTGGAATGTGTGGGCGGCGATTTTGATTTGAGCGAGCAACTGGCCAATGCCATTGCGGCGCGTCGCACCGACGTCACGGGCGAGGCCCGCTGCGAGGGCTGGTACAGCAAGGCGCAGATCGAACAACGCCGCTGCCACCACCGGCTGCGCTACCAGTTCAAGCTGAAGTATTGAACCGCACCGCGCCGGGAAATGCGTTGACCCGGCGGGGAATCGCGGTTGAACTGCGCGCGTCGGCTTCCTTCCGTGTTTCCGGCTTCGCGCGAAGTCGCTGCGGCAACACCCGAAAGCCAGGGATCTCAGTCAGTCCCGCGTGAGCAACAGAAATGGCGACCACCGCTTGATTCGCCGCCGATGCGCTCACCGTGCAATTCCGAACAAGCGACGGCCCGGCGACAGCCTGCAATGCCGCCACGATACAAATTATGTCCGAAGTTCTATTGAGACGCGGTGAACCGGTGGAAAAAGCCCTGCGCCGCCTGAAAAAGAAAATCGACCGCGAAGGCACGCTCAAGACCTATCGCGCCAAGCGCCGGTTCGAGAAGCCGAGCGCCAAGAAGCGGCGCAAGATGAAAGTCGCGCGCTTCACCGCCATGTTGAAGGCGCGCTACGCCGATCTCTGACGACGAAGCGCCGTGGAAGCGGCGCATTCTTGCATGATTTTCCCCGGTGTTGCGGCCCCCTGGGAGGACTTGTTTTCTTGGAGCACGGGCTTGACCTTTCGGCATGGATAGCGAAACTACGCGGCTCCCGGCACAAGCCGGACCCGTTGACATGCAGCACATCCGAAATATCGCCATCATCGCCCACGTGGACCACGGCAAGACGACGCTCGTCGATTGCCTCCTCAAACAGTCCGGCACCTTCCGCGCCAACCAGCACGAGTCGCAGGAGGAACGCCTCATGGACTCGATGGACCTCGAAAAGGAAAAGGGCATCACCATCCGCGCCAAGAACGCCGCCTTCAAATACAAGAATTACCACATCAACATCGTCGATACCCCCGGCCACGCGGACTTCGGCGGCGAGGTCGAGCGCATCATGAACATGATCGACGGCGTGCTGCTCGTCGTCGATGCCACGGACGGTCCGCAGGCGCAGACGCGCTTCGTGCTGCGCAAGGCGCTCGAAGCCGGCGCCAAGCCCATCGTCGTGATCAACAAGATCGACCGCGACAACGCCACGCCCAAGAAGGTGCTCGACGAGGTGTTTGAATTGTTCGTGTCGCTCAACGCCACCGACGAGCAACTGGATTTCCCTTTCATCTACGCCTCGGCCAAGGGCGGTTACGCCAAGGTCGAACTCGAGCACGTCAGCGGCACGATGGAGCCGCTGTTCGACGCGATCGTGAAGCACATCCCGCCCCCGCGCGCCAAGGCCGGCGACGGCTTCCAAGTGCTCGTCGCGAATCTCGATTACTCCGATTACCTCGGCCGTATCGCCTTCGGCAAAATCGTCGAGGGCAAGGTCAAGGTCGGCGACGCCGCCATCTGCCGCCACGGTGATGGCAAGATCACCAAGGGCAAGATCACGATGATCTATCATTTCGAGGGGATGAAACGAATCGAGATTCAGGAAGCTCATGCCGGGGACATCGTTGGCTTGACCGGCTTCGAGGAGGTGTTCATCGGGGAAACGATTTGCGACAGCGAAGCGCGCCCGGCCTTGCCTTACATCCCGATCGATCCGCCGACGATTCAGATGGAGTTCGCCGTCAACGACGGTCCGCTCGCCGGCAAGGACGGCAAACTCGTCACCGCGCGCCACATTTGGGACCGGCTTGTGAAAGAGATCCGTACCAACGTCGCCCTGCGCATCGCCCAGACCAGCGACCCGAAGGTCTTCGCGGTCAGCGGCCGCGGCGAGATGCAGATCGCCATCCTCGTCGAGCAGATGCGCCGCGAAGGCCACGAGGTGCTCGTCTCCCGCCCCGAGGTGCTTTGGAAGAAGGACGCCAACGGCAACTCGCTCGAACCCATCGAAAGGCTTTTCGTCGAAGTGCCCAGTGAATACCTCGGCACCATCATGGAGAATCTTTCCACCCGCAAAGCGCAGATCACGAGCATGAATCACGTTGGCAACACCGTGTCGGTCGAGGCGCTCGTGCCGATGCGCGGCCTGATTGGTTTCGAGACCGACCTCGTCAACTCCACCAAGGGCATGGGCGTGATGAGCCACCTCTTCCACGAATACGGCGAGGATCGCGGCGAGATCGCCGCGCGCAAAAACGGCTCGCTCGTTTCCATGGACAACGGCGAGGCCACCTCCTACGCGCTGAACATGGTGCAGGAACGCGGCCGCCTGCTGATCGAGCCGGGCGACCAGATTTACGTCGGCATGATCGTCGGCGAGAACGCCCGCGAGAACGACATCCCCGTCAATCCCGTGAAGGAAAAGCGCCTCACCAACATGCGCTCGCAGGGCGACGGCAAGGGCATTCAACTCAACGCCCCGCTGCGGCTCAGCCTGGAACGCGCGCTCGAATACATCGACGTGGACGAATACGTCGAGGCCACGCCCAAGAATCTCCGCCTGCGCAAGAAGGTCCTCGACGAGAACCAGCGCAAGCGCTCCGAGAAAACGCGCTCGATCAAGTTCGTCGAGAACTGAGCGGACCGCCACGCCCACACCGGGCTTGCCGCACTGCGTCCGCGCCGGTAGGTTCCGCGCGTGAGCACCACCGCCTCAGACCGTTTGCCGCTTGAAGTCGGCCAGCTTGCCAATTTTGAAGCGCGGATGCTTCGGACCTTTCGCGCCGCGGTGGACGACTGGGACGAGGTTTGCTCCGCGCTCGGCACCTGGGAAGCCGAGCATCTCGCCGGCGACCAGTCCGGCCCGGCGACAGTGCAACACCGGGCCTGGCTGGCGGAACTGATCTCCTGGGGCCAACTGGTGCAACGGGCAACGGAACATCCCGAGTTTCCCGACCAGACGCTCGCCGCACGGGTCAGCGCCCGGCTGCGGCACCTGCAGGACAAACTCGCCCTCTGGCATCGCGACATGTCGGCGGCGGAGGAAGCGCGCATCCTGCAGGCGGCCTTTCCGTGAATCCCGAACTGGAGCGACTGCTTCGCGCGCTGGTGGAACGGGACAACGCCTCTGCAGCTCAATTCGCGGAAGCCGATGCGGAAGTGGAACGCTTGTTGCAGCCGATCCTCGCACGCCTTTCTCCGCTTGGGCGCGCGGAGTTTCTGCGCGCCTTGCGGACTCACTACCGAGCCTTCCTGAAGGCCAGTGAGCGTCCACCAACATTGCCGCCGTCCGCGTGATGAGGCGAGAGGCCGCGCGGAATCACCCCAGCGCCGAAATTGCCGTCTGATAAACCGGCAGCGTTTCCTCAAACCCGGCGACGGTGATGTTCAGATCCCGCAGCAACCCGTCCTGCAAACCGTAAGCCCACCCGTGCACCGTCAGTTCCTGGCCGCGTTCCCACGCGTCGCGGGCAATCGTCGTCTGGCAGACGTTGACTACCTGCTCGATCACGTTCAACTCGCAGAGCCGGTCGGAAGCCCCGGCGTCGCCACTTGCGGCGGCCAGAAGTTTTTCATGCTTCAGCCGCACGTCCTGGAGATGACGCAGCCAGTTGTCGCTCAAGCCGAGCCGGTCCCGCCGCAGCGCGGCCTGCACGCCGCTGCACCCGTAATGTCCGCAGACGATGATGTGGCGCACCTTCAGGATATCCACCGCGAACTGCAGGACCGACAGACAGTTGAGGTCCGTGTGCACGACCAGGTTGGCGACATTGCGGTGGACGAACAACTCGCCGGGCATCAGCCCGACGATCTCATTGGCGGGCACGCGGCTGTCCGAGCAGCCGATCCACAGGTAGCCGGGCAACTGCTGGCGTGAGAGCTTGAGGAAGAACTCCGGGTCTTGCTGCCGGATGCGCCCGGCCCAAGCCTTGTTGTTGTCGAAAAGATGGCTAAGTGTTCGCATTCGTAAGGGCACGCCCGGCTCAACGACTCAAGCTTAGCGACCCGGCTCACGATGGGCAACGCTTGCAACCGCGGCGCGATGACTGGGTTCGCTGTGGAGAATGGCTAGGCGTTTCCGGTCGCATGGCTGAACACTATTTCCTCCGGTGATCCGATCCGATTCGATCCGAAGGCCAAGAAGGAGTCTCCAGAAAGAACCCTTTGGTGTCGCAGCGCGTCCTCTTCCTCTTTGTAAAAGCCAGCCAACTTCCGAGGATCTTTCCTCATAACAGCCCAACCGACTCGCCATCCGGGGTTGGACATATCGAGCGTAGGAACACGCTTTCGCAACCAAGGCATTAGTTCGAGACACGCCGCGCATCCGTTACCGGCAGCATCCTTGGACGGCACCAGCGAGCGACTAACGATACCAATCACTTCACCTAGATCATTGAAAACCGGTCCACCGCTCATTCCACACGGCCAGTTTGCCTCCACCTCTATCACTGGCGTTGGATCACTTCCACGACCGTTCGGATGAACATCGATAATATGTCCATAGGCGGCAGACATTCCGTCTGACAAAAGGTAATTCATTTCGGCATCATCCAGTGGTTGGCATTCGAGTTCGGGGTAACCGAGTGCTAGGACAGTGTCCCCCTTCCTAGGTTGCCAGCCAGAGAATCTCACAGCCAAGGTACCGACCATTCTGTCTGGAACCGGCGTCGCTAAGTGCATCACCGCAATGTCGGATGCGGCTTCTAATTCTGGACGTCCGCTAAGTGACGCCAGAGGATCGTCTCGTTCTCGGATGGGAGTGCAGATGCTGGCGACGAACGAAAGAGCCTCTTTGGGAACCCTCACCTGCCCGTACACTAAACCAAAACCGAGTAGCAGGACTGGATATACATCCGACGGTCCAAAGGTGAACCGCTTTTCATCTCCGTCAGAGGGCGTTCGCTGTGAGTGCCTCCGCACTGGCTCTATGACGTGGTCGGCTGTCAGAAACGTACCCCATCCATCAATGTGGAACGCAGTGCCCATTCCCTCCATTACATCATCGGCGTCCTTCATGAGGACAGGCACGACCGCCCGGCGCAAGCCGAAGGGGTCGTGGAACGGAAACAGGTCGAGAGCTTCAGAACCGTTTGGGAGTATAGGTAAAGCCCGAGGTTCGCGGCTCGCCACCTCACAGATTGTGGCGATGATCGGCTTGTAACTGCTTGCAGCGTTCATAGGCTCGAAAGAGATTGTCCCCCCGTGAGACAATACGGCTAACCGGTGGCTATGAGTGTTGGGCCGAATCCGGACTTCTGCCCATCACGATTACGTTTCATCGGCCTCAAGGGCGCAAAATGCGAGTCTTCGCTGGCGAAGTCAACGCTTTCACCGCTTCCATTCGCAGTAACACTGAGCGCCAAATGCAGAACCGGTGCGTGGGACTTCACCGCATCAGCGCCTGCCGGAATGCTTCAACTTCCACGGCGTAATCCGGCATCTCGATTTACGTGGGCAGGTGGCTGAATCTGCCGCGTCAGGGCCGATGCCGCTCGGGCTCTGCCGGGGTGTGGGCGTTCCCTACTTTCGCCCTCGAACGGTGTACAGATCGATTGGCAGATTCTTGGCAAACCCGTCAAAGTCGGAGTCCGTGGTGAAAATCCGCATCCGGTAGCGCACCGCCACGGCGCAAATCAGCAGGTCGGCGGAGGTGCCTTGCACGCCGTGGCTGCGGCAGAGGTTGTAGTATTGCGCGGCGTTCTCGTCGTCCTCTTCGTCGGTCACAAGGTTGGGATAAAAACGCAGATACTCCTTGAGTTGTTCAAATCGCTCCTGTGGCTGTGCGCCGGAAAGCAACTCCTGCCGGATCGGGCCGAGCATCTGGACGGC
>DATDFH010000020.1:0-6249 GCA_036522715.1 Verrucomicrobiia bacterium | reverse complement strand
AACGCTCGCGGCACGCGAGCCACAGAACGGGATTCGCTTCGACGAGCTTTCGCCGCAACGCCTCACGGCTCTTTGCGCTGCCAAACTTCCAGCGATACGTCCGACTTTCTGCGAAGGTCGACGGCTTCCTCGCGCGTTCCTGCCACGTGCGCGGCAACAACACACAAGTCAAACCCAGCAACGTCCACGCGACGATCTGGTTGCAAAGCAGTCCCGTCCAAAACGGCGTCTGGACCCACGCGCCCGCCAGCACAAACAACAGTACTGGACTGGTCAGACCGAGTGCCGGATCGGAAGTGCCGTGCGTGACCGCTTCGATCACCGAGTCGGCAGCCGGACCGCCGCCAGCCAAAACGATCAACAGCAACAGCGTTGCGCCCATCGCCTTCTGCGACTCGCGGCTGATCGCGGAGACGAACAGGCCCGCCACCAGCGAGAGGAACATTGCGTTGAGCAGCGCCAGTGAAGTTTTCCAGAGCTGCACGCCGCTCACGCCGCCCATCAGCAGCGTGACGGCGAGGATGGGCAGCACCGCCAGCAGCGCATACAGCCCGCGCAACGACGTCACCGCCAGCTTGCCGAGCACGATGTCGTAGCCGTGCAGGTCGGTGAGAAATAAAAAGCCGAGCGTGCCTTCGCGTTTCTCCTCGCTCAGGCAGTCGGACGTGAGAAACAACCCGGCTGACAATGCGGCGGCGAGGCTCAACCACGTGAGCGTGGCGAACAGGCCCTTGCCCAACGAAGCCACGCCGAACGCCAAGCCTCCCACCATGGCCAAGACGAGAAACCCGCTCCCGATCACGACCGCCACGAGCGCAGCGATGACACGCACCCAGAACGTGCTGCGCTTCCGCGAGGCCACGCGCAGTTCGCGCCCGACGATCGGGAGAAAGGTCACGCGGCCCAGTTAGCGAGCAAGCCCCGCCGCTGGCAAATCTTTTTGGCCGCGACCAGGCGCAAAAGACCAATGTTCCATTGCGCAGTTCTTCGGAACGCGATATTCATCGCACGATGAAAGACATCGCGACTTTCACGTCCTTCCGGAATGCATCATGAAAACCACCAACCTTGTCGTCTGGCTCTCGCTGTCCGTTTTGCTTTTGGTTCCATCTCCGCTGGCTGACGCGGCCTCTGCACAGTTGAACGCTGACTTCTTTGGCGTTCTCCGTAGCAGCGACACCGGCAAACTGCGCGACGCGCTGGATCACGGCGCCTCCGCCAACGCACGCGACGCGCAGGGCAACACGCCGCTGACGCTCGCCGCCGTGTACGGCGACACCGCCGCGATGCGCTTGCTGCTGGAACGCGGCGCGGAGGTCAACGCCACGAATGCCGCTGGTGCCACGGCGTTGATGCGCGCCGCCACCGATCACCGCAAGGCGGCCCTGCTCGCGGAACGCGGCGCGAACGTCAACGCGCGCTCGGCCTTCGGCAACACCGCCTTGATGCTCGCCGCGCGGCCCGCGAATTCGCATCGGACCGTGGAACTGCTGCTCGCGCACGGCGCGGACGCAAAAGCCGCCACGCAGTTCGGCGCGACGGCGTTGATGGCCGCCGCTGCGGGTGGCGACGAGAAATCCGTCGAGTTGCTCCTGAAGCACGGTGCCGATCCCAACGCGCAAACCACGCCGAACGAACCCGGATTTATTTTCGGCGGCGGCCGCAGCGCGCTGATGTGGGCGTCGTTTCGCGGCGACCTCGCGATCATGAAGCGCCTCATCGCAGCCGGAGCGGACGTCAACGGCGTGGGCGGCCTCGGCACGCCGCTCGCGCAGGCGGCGTGGTCGGATCAAACCGCGGCAGCGCGGCTGCTCCTCGATCGCGGCGCGCGGCACAATCTCGCCGGGCCGATGGACGGCTACACGCCGTTGCATTGGGCCGCGGGCACGGAATCGAAGGACGCCGCGCTGGTGAAATTGCTCCTGCAACACGGGGCCGATCCGAATCTCGGCGGTGGCGAACAAGTGGATTCGTTCATGGGCACGCTGCAAACACCGATTATGCTCGCGCGTCGTCGCGGCGAGACGCCGGTGTTCGAGTTGTTGAAAGCCTCCGGTGCCACGGCGGGCACGCCCGACCGCGCGCCGGCTGTCGCGCCGCCCGCGCGGTCCCTTCCCGAGAAGTTTGACCTGGCCACTGTGCGCGCCGCCATCGCCCGAGCGGTCCCGCCATTGCAACGGACGGCGATCGAATCCAAGCAGGCGTTCGTACGCCATTCGAGCAAGCAGGACTGCACCTCGTGCCATCAGCAACATCTGCCGCTGGCCGCCACTGCCGCGGCAAGGAGACAAGGCGTGCCCGTGGACACCGCCGCCGAGCAGGCGTTGATCAAGATCATTGCGCCGGGCGAACTGAAGAACTTCGAGTTGGACTGGCAGCCGCTCTTCCATCCCGATCCGGTGTTCACCAAGGGCTACACGTTGCTCAGTTTCGCGTCGGCGGATTTGCCGGCGGAAGAAATCACCGATGCCGCGGTGCATCACCTCGCGGCGATCCAGGGCGCGGACGGCCAGTGGTTCAACAACCTCCCGCGCCCGCCGATCCAGACGGGCGACATCGGTGCCACCGCGCTCGCCGTGCACGCCTTGCAACGCTATCCGCTACCCGGTCGGAAGGCGGAATTCGCCCGGCGGGTCGAGCGCGCGCGCCAGTGGCTCTGGAACGCGAAGCCGCAGAACACCGACAGCCGCATCTATCAACTCCTCGGTCTCGCGTGGACCGGCGAATCTTCGCGCAAGTTGCAACCGCTCGCCAAAGCGCTCCTCGCCGAGCAGCGCGCCGACGGCGGGTGGGCACAACTTCCGGCGTTGACGAGCGACGCGTACGCAACCGCTCAGGCGGTGTATGCCTTGCGCGTGGGCGCGCGCTTGGCCAACTCCGAGCCGGCCGTTGAGCGCGGTCAGCGGTTCCTCCTGCAAACCCAACTCGACGACGGCACGTGGCACGTGCGCCGTCGTGCTTTCCCGTTTCAACCGACCATCAGCAGCGGCTTCCCGCACGGACGCGACGCGTGGATTTCCGCCGCCGCGACGAGTTGGGCGGTGATGGCGTTGAGTCTTCCGGACTCAACTCAAACCGCCGCGCTGAAACAGTAGGCGGGCCGCGTCTGGGTGGTTCAGCTCAGTTGCTTCGCGCGTCGCCGTGCGAGATCAATTCCTGCGGCGTAATCGGGAGATCGAGCTTCTCGGTCTGGCGCAGCACCGTGACTAACGAGGGCACGCCGATTTCGGAGCCGAGTAGTCGCCGCAACAGTTCATCGATTCCCGCCACGGGTTGGCCCTTGAACGCCACGATCAAATCGCCTTCGCGCAAACCGGCGAGCCGCGCGGGACTGCCGGGTTCAACGCCGACCACCAGCACGCCGCGATCTTGGGTCAGGTGATAGTGCCGCCGAAGCCGCGCGTGAATCGGCGCGGTCTGTGCGGCGATGCCGATGGAACTGCGTCGCACGCGGCCTTCCTTGACGAGCCAGCCGGTGATGAATTGCGCCGTGTTGCTTGCGATGGCGAAACAGATTCCCTGCGCCGGCAGAATCATCGCCGTGTTCACGCCGATGACTTCGCCGCGCGAATTGACCAGCGGCCCGCCGGAGTTGCCGGGGTTCAACGCGGCGTCGGTCTGGATGATGTCGTCCATGAGCCGGCCGGTCTGCGAGCGCAACGAACGGCCCAGCGCGCTGACGACGCCAGCCGTGACGCTGGCGGCGAAGCCGTAGGGATTGCCGATGGCGATGGCGAGCTGCCCCACGCGCAGCCGGCCGGAGTCGGCGAACTTCACCGGCGCGAGGTTCGGCGCGTAAGCACGCAACACGGCCAGGTCGGACTCGGGATCCTCACCCACGAGCACGGCGTCCGGGCGGCGACCGTCGTGCAACGTCACGTCGATCGACTCCGCGCCGTGGACGACGTGGCTGTTGGTGAGCACCAATCCGTCCGGGCTGATGATGAACCCTGAGCCGGCGCCGCCACCGCGTTTCGAGCGTCCGTGCCGGGTTTGGATTTTGACCACCGAAGGTCCGACGTTCTCGGCCGCGCGCGTCACCGCGTCGGAATAGGCATCGAGCAATGGTGCTTCGGGATTGGAAACTACTCCACTCTGTTCCGCCGCATCGCCCGCGCCAGTCTCTGAACTCAGCAATTCAGTTCTCATGCGGCAACGTAACCAACTCGTCAAATAAGTGAAGTGGTCAGCGGTGTCCTGTCTCTCTTTCGGAGCGCGGGTCTGTGACCCGCAGCGGCTCAATTGGCAAGGTGGCTTGCTGCGGCTCAGAGAGCCGCGCTCCGCGACTTGGGAAACATCAACAACCTCTCGCCTCTCCGCGCTTCAATCCTTCACCGCCGCGCAAACGAACTGCAGCACGCGCCACGTTGAGTCGCCGTTCTGACTGCCTTCATCGAAGGCCGTGCGCGGCTTCGGCTCCCAGCCGTCGCGATCGTGTTTCACCTCGGGCTGCGGGAGGCCGGTGAGCTTCGGATCGTATTGGCCGTCCTTGCCGCCGAGCTTGTAGATCACGAGGTCGAGCGACGGCACGATGTAGAGGGCAAAGCCGCCAGCGCCGGTCTTGTAGAACGCATCGCGCGGCACGCCGAGGATCTGGCCGCGCTCGTTGTGCTCGAACTGCAGGCTGAACGGGAAGTGCGGATTGTATTTCGTCACCCTCTGGCAGAGTGCGATGTAGTCGGGCGGGACGAGTTGCTGGTCCTTCCACTTTCCGTTGTGCGCGAGGCACCAGCCCATGCGCAGCGCATCCGTGGCATGCACCGCAATGCTGCCGGCGCCGTTCGCGTGCGGCATGTCGTAGTCGCCGCGATGCAGACAATAGCCCCACGACTCCCAACCCATCGGGTCGCCAAGTTTTTTCCGGATGTAATCCTGCAACTCCATCCCCGTGATGTGCCGCAGCACGATCGACGCGATGTGCGGCGACGGCGACGAATACGAATAGCCCTCGCCCGGCGCACACCACAGCGGCACGCGGATCGACGACATGTCGAGATCGTGAATATCTTGTCCCTTCACTGGCTTCAGCGGCTGTGACTTGCCGCCGTTCACCGTTCCGCTTGGCGTCTGCCCCTCGCCCCAGTAGCCCGCGCTCATGCAGAGCAACTGCCCGAGCGTGATGTTCGCCTTGCGCGGATCGTCGAGCGGGAACGCTTCGGGGAGAAACTTCGGCGTGAACACCTTTGTGTCGAGCCCGTCGGGAATCTTGTCCTTGAACTCCTTCAACATGATGCCACAGGCGATGCTGGTGTAAGCCTTGCCCGTCGAGGCCATGTCGGGATTCGCGTTGCGGCTGGCGAGGCCGAAATATTTTTCAAACACGAGCCAGCCGTGCCGCACGACGAGCAGACCGCCGTTGGGCGTCGTGTTCTCGCAAATCTTGTAGGCGTCCTCGAGGCGCTGGAGATCGAGCCCTGCTTTCTCGCGAATCTCTTTCGCGCCCTTGGCCACACGCCAGCCGCCCGCGCTGTCCGGCGGCGGGAAATACTCGGCGGCGTGAACGCGCGCGACGGCGTGGAGCAGCAAGGCGAGGAGCGGCAGAAATTTCATGGAGCGAGTCTAGCCACGGATGAAACGCGGAGGGAACAGGGATTTCAGAACAACGACGGAAGGGCGCGGTTCCACCCATGCCCTCCTGCTTGGAAGCGCCTTTTGAACGGACGTTGCGGGATGTCTCAATCACGCCTGAGCCAAAGATGGCGGAGACGGATGGGCGGCGCAGGCTGATCGTTTTCGACATAGCGGAACTTGCGTTCGTGTTCCGTAATGTGCGTGGGTTCGCTCCACTTTGTTGCCGGCGAACGGATGCTCGGTTTTGGCAAGGTCAGTGTCGGAATTGTCGAACCTCGCTTCTTCAAGGCGGGCGTCAGCTTGGTCGCAATCGTGTAGTCCTCGGTCACGTAACCAACCATGAGCGCGTCGCGCATGGCCCACGCGTAGTCGCCGCGCACAAACCGGATGATGCCCTTGTCGCAGTAGTGGGCACCAGCAGAACGACCAAACTGCACGGGCTTGCACTCGACGAAGAGCCAGTCCTGCGCTGGGATTCGGACGGTGGGACGATCCACCAAGTCGAGCAGCAAATCCGGCATCTTATCGATTTTCTCGCCGTTGTAGTTTTTGATTTTGGATTCACGCGTCGGCTTTGAGAACAAAGTCCGGTCAAAACCGTCCACCACGCCACGGTTGAAGATTTCGTTGCAGAGCCGGTCGCAGAGCTCGCAGGTCACTGGGTCTTCGTCCTCTCTG
>DATDFH010000019.1:0-3231 GCA_036522715.1 Verrucomicrobiia bacterium | reverse complement strand
CAAAGACCTTTTCCTCGATCACACTGCCGCCCGCCAGCAGCCGGTAGTGCACGGTCATGTCGATGGGCCCCTGGCCCATGTCGGCCTTGCCGGTCCAGGTGCCGACGAGCGATTTCATCCGCTCGAATTCCGGCGAGGCGGGCCTGGGCTTGGCGGATTCGGCGGCGTTGAGCCACAGCGCGGTGGCGAGCAGCAGGGTGGTGCAGAGGGTGGTGGTTTTCGTTTTCATGGTGGTTGTTCGTTTTTTGGTCATTTGTTTCACGTTCATCAATACGACGAACGGTCCGGGGCGTTCAGGACAGCGTCCGACGCTTTTTGGGAAGAAAGGTAGAGGGCCATTCCGGAAATCAAAGGTCGGAGACGAGGGGCTGGTTTATTCCGTTCCCTTCTCCGCCCGCTTCTCGTCATGCCGTGCCTTCAAGGAGCGCGTCATCTGTCCGATTTCGCGCGCGCCTTTCCAGCCGATGTAGAACACGAGGAAACCGTACCACGCAATCGACGCGAAGATCAGCACGGCCCAAAAGATGACAAGGGGAGTGTTCATGGTTCTTGGAGGCCGGTGACCCTCACCCCTGCCCTCTCCCGGCGGGAGAGGAAGAAACGCATCCCGTTACTCGACAATACGAACGCGCTCAGTTGGCGGACAGACTGGCGATGATTCCCCCTCGCCCTTCGGAAGAGGGCCGGGGTGAGGGCGATCCCGCCGACGTTCACAAACACTCGACTCTGAGTCTCCGTTCGTTCCGTTGCCTTCTGTTCAAATTCATTGGTCTTCATCGCGCATCCATTTCCCTCCGCGGCGCCGGCGTGAGCAGCGAGCCGAGGATCATTCCCAGGAACGCCAACGCGAAGGAACTGAAGCCGGCGAGTTCGGGGGAGATTTGTTTTTCCTTCACCACGACGGCGTTGACCACGAGGAACGTGATCGGGCCGACGGCGCCGAGCACGAGCGCGGCGAGCGCGCCGGTCGAGTTCGCGCGCGGCCAATACAGCCCCGCGACCAGCAGCGTAAAGACGCTCGCGAGATAGATGTTGCCGGTGACGGCAAGGTAATCCCACGCGTTGCCAGGAAGTTGATACCAGAGGCCATAGAAAAGCAGGAACACGCCGATGGCCAGCACGAGCGAGCGGGTGATGAGGAGTTGCACGCGCGGCGCGAGCGGGCGTTTCACGCAAGGCATGATGAGGTCGTTATAGACGACCGTCGCCCACGTGAGCAGGTAGCCGCTGTCGGTGGACATTTCCGCCGCGAGCATCCCGGCGACGACGATGCCGATGAGGCCCGCGGGCAGGAGGATTTCGAGGTACGCGGGCATCGCCGTCAGGCTGTCGAGGCCCTTGGGCACTCCGCCGTGCTGCGTGAAATAGACGAACGCCGCCGCGCCCCACAGCCCGGGCAACAGAAACCGGCCCACGTAATAGAAAGCGGTGCCGGAATACATCCGCTTCGCCGTGGCCGGGTCTTTCGAGGCGAGCACGCGGGAGATTTGCGTCTGCCAAGTGGTGACGGCGGCGATCTGGAAAAAGATCTGCCACGCGATGTAGCCGGGGCCGAAGTTCGACGCGTGGAGCGGATTGAACGGATGCGCCGCCTTTGCGCCGGACGCCTGAGCAGTCGTCCAGTTTTGCCAGAGTCCATCCACGAGGTTCGACCAGCCGATGTGCCAGACGACGAGCACCGAGGTCGCGACGATGCCGATACCCATCACGAGGAACTGGAGGTAGTCGGTCACGAGCACCGAGATCATCCCGCCGAGCACGGTGTAGAGCAGCACCAGTCCGAGCAACGCGGTCATCACCCATTCGAGCCAGTGCGCCGGCATCCCGGTGGTGTGCACGAGGAACTCGCCGCCGAGCCGGAGGAAGATGCCCATGTTCAGCACGCCGCCGAGCACGACGAACAAGCCCGCCAGCCAACGCACCCGTTTGTCGAACCGCTTCTCGAACAGCTCCGGGATCGTCATCACCCCCGCCGCGCGCAACGGCGCGATGACGAAGCCCGTCCGGCCGACGACGAACATCACCGCCGCCATGATCACGCCGATGGTCGCGCCGGCGAAGCCCTTCTCGAAGCCGAGTTGCGCGGTGTACATGATCGTCACCAGGCCCAGTTCGGTGGCGGCGAGCGAGGCGATGCCCAGGTTCACGTCCATCTCGCGCCCCGCCACGGCGAAGTCGTCCACGCCCTCCACGTAGCGCCGCATCCAGATGCCCGCGACCATGCAGCCGACGAGATAGACGACGATGATCAGCCAGTCGATGGGCGTGAGGGTCATTGGATCGCGGTGATTTGGCGCGAAGCACGGGAGAGTTGCGAGCCGAAAATATTGCTTCCAACTTCTCCTCTGCTCTTACTCGTTTTCTTGCTCTGCTGAAGCCCGGAGCCTATTCTCGCGTCAACTCATTCACCTATGCGTGCCCCGAGACTTCATCCCTTTGGCGTCGTTGGTCTATTGCTGGCGGCGAATGCGCTCGGCGCCTTCGCAAACGGCGCGCCCGCCGGTTGGGAAACCGCCGCACCACGCGACGAGATTCGCCCCGAGTTCCGTTACGAACCGCGCGGTGGCCCCGATCGCAAAGGAAGTTTCATCATCGAATCCGACCGGCGCGAGGGTCTCATGGGGCGATGGATGAAAACCTTCCCGGTGAAGGGAGGCGAGTTCTACAAGTTCAGCGCGCTGCGCAAGGTGTCGAACATGAGCGAGCCGCGCCGCGGCGCCGTGATCCGCATCCTCTGGCAGGACGACAATGGCAAGGCGGTCAACCACGACGAGCCGAGCTACGCCTCCTACAGTCCGGGCTCAACTCCGCGCGCCGAGCCGGAATATCCCAGCGATCACGCCACGAACGCGCGCGGTTGGACTGAAGTCTCTGACGTGTATCACGCGCCGTCGAAGGCGACGCGCGCTGTGGTTGAAATGGAGTTCCGCTGGGCGCCGCGCGCGAAGGTGGAGTGGGCGGAGGTTGCCTTGAACGAAACCGCCGCTCCCGCGCCGCGCAAGGTGCGGATGGCCGCGGTGCATTTCGTTCCGCGCAACACAAAGACGCCGGAGGAGCGCCGGCAGGCATTTGTCCCGCAGATCGAAGAGGCCGCGAAACAGAAGGCCGACATCGTCGTGCTGCCCGAAGTCCTCACCTACGGCAGCGGCTCGACTTACGCGAGCGTGGCCGAGCCGATGCCCGGTCCCTCGACGGAATTTTTCGGCGCCCTCGCGAAGAAGCACAATCTCT
>DATDFH010000018.1:0-2034 GCA_036522715.1 Verrucomicrobiia bacterium | reverse complement strand
ACCCTTCCGCACGGATGTCAAATGACTCGACGCTGTCGCCATGTTTTTTCTTTGTTCTACGGCGGGCATTTGTAATTACTGGAGACACGGCCGATGAATGCGACTCCTCTTTTGTCCATGCGCGGAATCGGAAAGCGATTCCCCGGCGTAATCGCGCTGGACAACGTCAGCCTCGACATGGGTAAAGGCGAAGTCGTCGCGCTGTGCGGAGAGAATGGCGCGGGCAAATCCACGCTCATGAAAATTCTCGGGGGAGTCTATCAGCCCGACGCCGGCGAGATCCTCGTGGACGGCCAGCCGGTGAAAATCAACAACGTCACCGACGCGATGAAGCTCGGCATCGCGTTCATCCACCAGGAACTCAACGTCCTCGACAACCTCGACGTGGCCGCGAACGTTTTTCTCGGACGCGAGCCGCGCATCGGCCCGTTCAAGTTGATTGACCGAAAGAAAATTCATGCGGACACCGAGCCTTACCTCAAGCGTCTCGGTCTGAACATTTCCAGCCGCACGCGGCTCGACAAACTTTCCATCGCCCAGCAGCAAATGGTCGAGATCGCGAAGGCTCTCTCGCTCAATGCGCGCATCATCATCATGGACGAGCCGACTTCGAGCCTCACGCTTTCCGAAACCGAGCGACTGCTTCAGCTCGTTTGCGAACTGAGCGAGCAAGGGGTGAGTGTGATTTACATCTCGCACCGACTCGGCGAGGTCGAGCATTGCGCCGACCGCGTGGTTGTACTGCGCGATGGCAAAAACGCCGGGCAGTTGAGCAAGGAAGAGGTATCGCACGACCGCATCGTGAGCCTGATGGTTGGGCGCGACATCAAGAGTTTTTACGTCGAGTCGCACGCGACCAAGACGCCCGGCTACTTCAAGGTCCGCAACGCCCTTTCCAGCCGCTATCCGGGCAAATCGGTTTCGTTCGACGCGGCCCGTGGCGAGATTCTCGGCTTCGCCGGCCTCGTCGGCGCCGGCCGCTCGGAAATCGCGAAAGCCATCGTTGGTCTCGACACGCGCGGCGGCGGCGAGGTCTCCATCGGCAACGACCGCGTGAAGATCAGTTCCGCGCGCGATGCCATCGGGCATGGCATTTACCTCGTGCCCGAAGACCGGCGCGGTGAAGGCCTCGTGACGAGCATGGTCGTGCGCGAGAACATAACCCTGCCGTCGCTGGAATCCTTTACTTCCCTGTTCATGATCCGTCGCGATCGCGAGCGCAAAACCGCTGACGCGCAGATCGGCGAGTTGAAGATCAAAACGCCCGGCTGCGAAACCGCCGTGGTGAACCTGAGCGGCGGCAACCAGCAAAAAGTTGTTCTCGGCAAATGGCTCTCGATGTCGCCGAAGGTGATGATCCTCGACGAACCGACGCGCGGCATTGACGTGGGCGCGAAGGCGGAGATTTACCGCATCATGCGCACGCTGGCCGAGCAGGGTGCGGTGATTCTGATGATCAGCAGCGACATGGAAGAAGTCTTGCACGTAAGCGACCGCGTGGCCGTGATGCACGAAGGCCAGATCACCGGCGTGCTGGAGCGCGCCGATTGCACCGAGGAAAACATCATGCAATTGGCCGTCGGCAAAAAAATCGCGGCGGCGAAGGCGGCCTACGCGAATTGAGCCGGGAGCGCCGGCGTCCCGCCGACCCCAGGGCTGGCTTGAAATCGGAACTGAATGAAAAAAGAATTCGGAATTTTCATCCTGCTCGTGGCGCTGTGCGCGGTCACGTCGGTCCTCAATCCGCGTTTTCTCTCCGCGACCAATCTCACGAACATGGCGAACATCATCGGCTTGTTCGGGATTTTTAGCATTGGCCTGGGCATGGTGATCATCACCGGCGGCATTGACCTCTCCGTCGGGTCGATCATGGGACTCGTCGGTGTGGTCTGCGGCGTTCTCCTGCAGGCGCATTCTCATTGGGCCGTGGCGCTGGCCGCGGGGCTTCTCACTGGCATGGCGGCCGGCGTGATCAATGGAGCGCTGATAGCCTATGTCGGGCTTTCTCCCTTCGTGGTGACGCTCGGGATGCTC
>DATDFH010000017.1:0-2567 GCA_036522715.1 Verrucomicrobiia bacterium | reverse complement strand
AGGACTACAGCGTCATCCTGACCAACGCGCAGAAGCTCAACCACCTCAGCCAGGGCACCGGCTGGTACGCGCGGCAGACGCCGGAATACGAGCTGTTCACCGCGGAACTGCGCCGCCACACCGACGCGTTGGTGAAGGCCGCGAAGAACCAGAATCTCGATGCGGCGTCGCTCGCGTACTTCCAGCTCACGGTCAGTTGCGTGAGCTGCCACAAATACCTGCGCGGGGCGAAGGTCGTCGATGCCGGCGCGTTCGGGCGCGGCGGAAGCGGGAACTAACCCGTGGGCCGTCCGACTTCGGTCCGTTGCGCGCGATCGAGCAACTCGCAAACCTCCTCGTCGGTTGTTTGCGTGAAGTTCTCATACCACTGGCCCACACCGTAAAAGTCTGTGGGCGCAATCACGGCAACGACCTCGTCGGCTTCGGCACGGAATTCTTCCAAGCTCGACGCGGCGGCGGTCGGTACGGCCACCACGATCTTCGCCGGCCCCTGCTGGCGCAACGCGTCCACCACCGCGTGCATGGTCGCGCCAGTGGCGATGCCGTCGTCGATGAGGAGGACGATTTTTCCCTCCACGTCCACGGGTGGCCGGTGGCCGCGGTAGGCGCGCTCGCGACGTTCCAACTCAAGCTGTTCGCGCCCCGCGATGGCGTCGATCATCTCGTCGCTGATACCCAGGCGCTCGACGAGTTCGCCGTTGAGCACGCGCACGCCGCCGCTGGCAATGGCGCCGAGGGCGAGTTCCTCGTTGTGGGGCGTGCCGAGCTTGCGCACGAGGAAAATGTCCAATGGCGCGCCCAATTGCCGCGCCACTTCGGAGGCAACCACCACACCGCCGCGCGGCAGGCCGAGCACGAGCACATCGGGCCGGTGCGCATAACGCGCAAGTTCCAGCGCCAGCAACTGGCCGGCTTCGATGCGGTCGTGAAATTGGCGGGACATAAATCTCAAGCGCGCGGTTCAGTGCGGCTGGAGGTGTTTGACGAACCACCCGGCCGCGGCATCGGCGACCTGTTCGAGCGTGCCGGGTTCCTCGAAGAGATGCGTCGCCCCGGGGATGATTTTTAACTCCTTCGGGCCGGCGAGCAAGGCATACGCGTCCCGGTTCAACTCCAACACCACGTCGTCATCGCCGCCGACGATCAACAGCGTCGGGCATTTCACCCGGCGAAGCGCCGCGGCGGCGAGGTCCGGCCGGCCGCCACGCGAAACGACCGCGCCGATCATCGGGCCGAGTTCCGCGGTCGCAACGAGAGCGGCCGCGGCGCCAGTGCTGGAGCCGAAACAGCCGAGGCCGAGGTGCTGTGTCGCGGGCTGTTCGATCACCCAGCGCGTGGCTGCTTCGAGCCGGCGCGCGAGGAATCCGATGTCGAAGCGCAGATGCCCATCCAGGCTGTCGCTGCGTTCCTCCGGGCGCGTGAGCAGATCGAAGAGGAGCGTGCCGAGGCCGGCTTCTTCAAGCACGCGCGCGACGAATTGATTGCGCGGACTGTGCCGGCTGCTGCCGCTGCCGTGGGCGAACAGCACCAGACCCTGCGCGCCAGCGGGGATGTGCAGGTCGCCCTCGCACCACACCTCGCCGGCGGGGATGCGCACGGTGCTCGCGAAGGGAGCGTTTTGGATTGAAGACGTCCGCATGGCTCGGTGCCCAATTTCGGCTGGAGCGTAACGATACGCAAGGCTCGCGCCTGTGCTCGCAAATCCTCTTTGGGGGCAAGTTATCTCCACGCGGAGGCGAAAATCTTGGCGGGCAGAATGAGGAAGCAAGCCGCCGACTGAACACCCACCACGACTGCTCGTCGACACGTCACTCGCTCCCCCAAGTCCGCCCGCCTGTGGAACTGAATTCGTCGCCGCACGCCTCGCGCGCGGCTCCTTCAGTATCCGCACTAGACTAAACGACGGCGCGTCACGCAGGGCTTGTCGGTTTTTGCCGAAGGCTTGCAGTTTTTTGGAGAACGCGTCCGCGCGCTCGCGGCGCTTTGCAAGAAATGGCCAGCACTTGCCAAGCATCGCGGAGTGCATTTAGCCGACGCGCTGGATGATTTGGGTGCAATGAATGCCCTGAGTTCCATCACCGACAGCGGCTCCCCGAACGGGTCAGGCCATCCGTGCATGGCCGATTTGATCGCCACGCATCCGTTTGCCAGAGGCTTGACACGCGCGCAGATCGAAAAGATCGCCGACTTCGCAATGGAAACAGAATTTGCGCGAGACGAGGTGATCTTCCGCGAGGGCGATCCGGCCAACCGCTTCTACCTCCTCCGCGAAGGGAGCGTGGCGTTGGAGTCCTACGTCCAGGACAAAGGCCAGATGCCGGTGCAAATCCTTGGCCCGGGTGAGGTGCTGGGATGGTCGTGGTTGTTCCCGCCGTATTACTGGCACTTCGACGCGCGGGCGATCCAGCCGGTCAAGGCGATCTTCCTCTACGGCACGCCCCTGCGCGAGCGTTGCGAAGAGGACTACGCGCTCGGCTACCAGTTGCTCAAACGGATGTCGGCCATCGTGGTGAACCGGCTTCAGGTGACTCGGCGGAGATTGCTCGAGTGCCGGCGCAACGGAAGTT
>DATDFH010000016.1:0-4501 GCA_036522715.1 Verrucomicrobiia bacterium | reverse complement strand
TGGCAAGCTTGCCCGCCTCGACGTCGTCTTTGGCGACGCGGACTTCGAGCGCGCCGTTTTTCTTCGCCAGTTCGGACATCTTCGCTGCCTCGTCCTCGACGGCGGCGGGGTGGCCGTCGGTTTCCATCAGGAGGAGCGCCTCGCAATTCAACGGCAGGCCGACCTTCGCGTAGTCTTCGACGCAATGGATCGTGGTGCGGTCGAGGAACTCCAGCGTGCACGGGATGATCTGCGCGGCGATGATGTCGCTGACGGTTTGGGCGGCCCGGTCCATCGCGTCAAAGGTGGCGACCATCGTCTTTTTGGCGGCGGGCTTGGGGATCAACTTCAGCAGCACCTTGGTGATGACGCCGAGCGTGCCTTCGCTGCCGATGAAGAGGTCCTTGATCGAGTAACCGGCGACGTCCTTCACGCACTTGTTGCCGGTGAACATGACCTCGCCGTCGGGCATTACGACTTCGAGGCCCATCACGTAGTTACGCGTGATGCCGTATTTGAGACCGCGCAGTCCGCCGGAATTCTCGGCAACATTGCCGCCGATGGTCGAGATTTTCATCGAACCGGGATCAGGCGGATAGAAGAGACCGACCCTCGTGGCTTCGTCGGCAACCTGCACCGTCGTCACGCCCGGCTCAACGAGCATCGTGAGATTGGCGCGGTCGGTTTCGAGGATGCGATCCATCTTGACCGTGCAGAGCACGATGCAGTCGCTCACGGGCAGGCTGCCGCCGCTGAGACCGGTGCCGGACCCGCGGGTGACGACGGGCGTGCGTGTCTCGTTGGCGAGCTTGAGGATGGCGACGATCTCGGCAGTGGTGCGGGCGAACGCGATGCAGCCGGGCATTTGCGTGAGCGCAGCGGTGCCGTCGAAGGAATAGGGGATGAGGTCTTCGTTCTGCGTGAGGACATTTTCGGCGCCCAAAAGCCGGCGCAGTTCGCCCAGGATCGCATCGTTCAAAGCCATAAACGCCCCGGCAGGATGGGCGGCACCTCCGGGAGGGTCAAGCAAACTGGCCGTCCGCCGCGGCGCGTGTTCAAGGCACAGCGGCAATTCGTTGATTGAACCGCCCGGCCGCTCTTGCTATGAACCTTCGATGCCAGCATCCGCCGACCGTTGTCCGTCCAGAGCCGTGAGTGCGCGCAACAAGCGCGGGCTGCACGCCGTCAGGATGTTGATCATCGTGGCGTGGTTCGGCTGGCTCGGCGCCGGACTCCTGCCTGCCCAGGATGCGTTGCGCGCCTCCTTGGCGGGGGAGACGGCGGCGCGGGCGCGCAAGGCAAACGAAAACATCCCCTACAACATCAAAATCGGGCCGGCCAGCATCCGGTTCAGCTCGAGCATCGCCGCAAATTACGTGGACAACATCAACGTCGCCGAGGTGGGCGCGCTGGATGATCTCATCCTCCGCCCGGAGGTCAGCGTCGACGCCTATTGGGCCGTGACTCCGCAGAACGCACTGAACTTCTCGATCGGCGCGGGCTACTCGAAGTATCTCAACCAGCCCACCAACGACAACCTGATCATCCATCCCAATTCCGCGATCTCCTTCGACGTCTTTGTCGGCGACTTCAAGATCAACCTCCACGACCGGTTTTCCTACGTGCAGGATCCGCTGCAAAACGGCGCGGTGAGCGGCACCAACGCGGCCGCGGCGAGCTTTGGCACCTCCCAGAATGCCGTGGGCGTAAGTGTGGACTGGGATTTGAACAAGATTCTTTTGACGGTCGGTGTTGATCATCAGGACAGTTTTTCGACCTCGTCGGCCTTCTCCTACCTCGACCAATCATCGGAGTTCTTCTACGCCCGCCCCGCCTTCCTGCTCAACCCGGTGCTCACCATGGGCCTGGACCTGGCCGGAGGCATCAGCAAATACAATCAGTCGGGTGTGCTCAACAACAGCCATCACTACAGCGCCGGGCCGTTCGTGAACTGGAAGGTGAGCGAGTACCTCCAACTGACCTTGCGGGGTGGCTATGTGGTGTATTCGTTTGATTCCGTCGGGTCGGTGACCAACGTCGCCGGCACCAACGCGACGGATTCCGGGAATCCCTACGCTAGCCTCACCCTTGATCACGTCCTCAACAAGTTCATCACCCAGTCGATTTCCGCGGAGTATCGGGTCCAGCCCGGCGTCAATTCCGACGCGCAACAACTCCTCTTCATCCGCCACGCGGCCCGCTGGCGGATTCTGCGGGGCACCGACATTTCCACCGACACTTACTTCGAGCACAGCGATGAAATCCGGAGCCTGAACGCCCTGTCGGAAATCTACGACCGGTTCGGCATCAGCGTCGGCGCCAGTTACCAGCTTTCCTCCAAGATGACCACGGGATTCGGGTACAGTTACACGCGCAAAGTCTCGAACGTCCCTACTCGCGGTTACACGCAGAATAGCGTCACGCTGAATCTGGGTTATCGTTTTTAGGACCCGCGGAGGACGGAGGACGGAAACTCCGCGACCCAAGACGGACTGGCTCTGGCAGATGATTGACACGACTCACAGCGAAGCGACCACGGCGCAAACTGGCGACGGATGGTTCTGCGTCCACACTCAGGCCAAGCACGAACACATCGCCGCCGCGGCGCTGCGCCAGATCCACGGCGTGGAGGTGTTCCTACCCCGGCTGCGTTTTCGCCGCGGAACCCGGCGCGGCGCGGTGTGGGTCACCGAGGCGATGTTCCCCAACTATCTTTTCGCCCGCTTCGACCCGGCGCCACTGTTGCGACGCGTGCGCTCGCTAAACGGCGTGCGCAACCTGGTTCAATTCGGCGGCCAGCTCGCGCTGGCACCCGACGACGCCATCGCCGACCTGCGCCGGTTCACTGGTGCGCAAGATGTTTGTGTTGTTCCGGAAGAACCCGCCATCGGCGATCACGTGATGATCACCGGCGGCGCGTTTCACGGGCTGCGCGCGGTGGTGACGCAGGTGATCCCGTCGCGCGAGCGGGTGAAGGTGCTGCTTGAATTTCTGGGACACGCGACGGAGTTCGAGGTGGCACGCGCAAACGTGGTGCCGGAAAAGCCGGGCGCGGTAGCGCTGAAGCGTTAAGCCATGTTCGACTACGCAATCATCGGCGGCGGCATCGTCGGGCTTTCTACCGCGATGCATCTCGCGCGGCGCAGCCCGGGCGCGCGCATCGTGCTGCTCGAAAAAGAAGCCGCCCCTTCGCAACACCAAACGGGGCGGAATAGCGGCGTCATCCACTCGGGCATTTACTACAAGCCCGGCAGCTTCAAGGCGCGCTTCGCCAAGGCCGGCGCCGAGTCGATGGTGCGCTTCTGCCGTGAGCACGGCCTGCCACACGATGTGTGCGGCAAGGTCATCGTCGCCACCAATGAAACCGAGCTTCCGCGCCTCGACGCCCTTTTCGAGCGTGGCCGGCAGAACGGGCTGGCGGTCGAAAAGATTTCCGCCCCGCAAGTGCGCGAACACGAGCCGCACGTCAATTGTCTCGGCGGCATCTGGGTGCCGACCACCGGCATTGTAAGCTATCGGCGCGTCACGCTGAAATATCTCGGACTGTTCGAGGCGGCCGGCGGCGTTGCGAAATTCCGCAATGAAGTCCGGGCCGTGCAGTCGCGCGACGGCGGGCACGTCATCGAGACGAGCGCCGGCGAATATGAGGCGAAGTTCCTCATCAATTGCGCCGGCCTCCACAGCGACCGCGTCGCCCGGCTCGCCGGGGAGGACCCCGAGGCGAAGATCATTCCGTTCCGCGGCGAGTATTACGAACTGGTCCCCGAGAAGTGGCACCTGGTGAAGGGCCTGATCTATCCGGTGCCCAATCCCGACTTCCCGTTTCTCGGCGTTCACTTCACGCGGATGATCGCAGGCGGCATCCACGCCGGGCCGAACGCCGTGCTCGCCTTCAAGCGCGAGGGCTACGAAAAGACCGACTTCAGCCTGCGCGACTTTGCCGAGACGATGACCTTCGGCGGTTTCTGGAGACTCGCGCGCCGGAACATGGACGAGGGGCTGAAGGAAATCTGGCGCTCGCTCTGCAAGGCCGCGTTCGTCCGCTCCATGCAGCAGCTCATCCCAGAGATCGGCCCCGAAGACGTGGTGCCTTCCGCGGCGGGTGTGCGCGCGCAGGCGCTTTTGCCTGACGGCAAACTCGTGGACGACTTCCTCTTCGTGAAAGGCCGCAACGCACTGCACGTCTGCAACGCCCCCTCACCAGCCGCCACGGCGTCGCTCGAAATCGGCAAGGCAGTCGTGGAACAACTCCCCTAGTTTCGCTCAGCCAACTGCCAGCTCCTGCTGAATCCTGAACTTGGCGATGCGTTTGCGCAGCGTGGCGCGCGTGATGCCCAGAAGCTTCGCCGCCTGTACCTGGTTGCCCTTGGTTTCCTTGAGGGCTTCAACCACCAGTTCGCGCTCGACCGATGGGATAATTTTTCGCGACGCATCCTGTCGCGCCCACTGGAACAAGGCTTGCGCGAGCGCCGGAATGTCGCCGGCCGGGGCGGCCGCGGGTGCCGCGGTGGCTTCCGCCGGG
>DATDFH010000015.1:0-4040 GCA_036522715.1 Verrucomicrobiia bacterium | reverse complement strand
GCGCCACCAGTCGTCGCGCGTCGTTTCCCATCCACTGCTGAAGCGCAATACGCGCCCGGCAACGGCGGCGGAAAAACCCATCGCACTCAGGACATGCGAGGGCGCCTCCTTGCCGCTCGAACACGCCGAGCCGGTCGAGACGGCGTAGCCGAGCTTGTCGAGCTTCACGACCCAGCGTTGGCGGCAATCGGCCTCGGGCATCAATGCGGACACCGTGTTCCAAAGTCGCGTCTGACCAGTGCCGACCAACTCCGCGCCGGGCAACGCGGCGAGCAGTTCGCGCACGAACGCGTCGCGCCAGTTCTCGCGAGCGCGCTGCTCGTTGGCCGCAAGCTGTCGCTCGCGAACTTCGAGCGCGGCCATCATCGCGAGCACGCCGGCCACGTTCTCAGTGCCGGCGCGACGCCCCCCCTCCTGCGGCCCGCCGCGGAGCAACGGTTCCACGCGACCCTTCGCAGGACATTTGAGGAAACCCACGCCGCGCGGCCCGCCGAATTTGTGCGCCGCGCCGCTGACGAAATCGAACTCGCCCAGGCCGTTCGCCGGCTGTTTGCCGACCCACTGCGCCGCGTCGCAGAACAATGGCACGCCGTATTGCCGGCACATTGCTCCCACTTCACGCCACGGTTGAAGGACGCCGGTTTCATTGTTCGCCGCCATGACGGCCACGACGCCGGGCCGGCGGTCGGCGAGTTCATGCGCGAGCCAGTCGAGATCGACGACGCCCGCGTGAGTGACCGGGATCAGCTTCAGTCGTGAACCGAAGTGGTGCCGCGCCGATTCGAGCACGCACGGATGCTCGATGCTCGAAACCCAAGCCTCGGCGTCACCGGGCAAAGTACGCGCGCTGTGATGGAGCACGGTGTTGTTCGCCTCCGTCGCGCCCGAAGTCCACATGATGTCCAACGCGCCGCAACCAAGAATGTCCGCCAACGATTCCCGCGCCTCCAACAACGCCGCATCCGCCCGCGCCCCCATCCGGTGCGGACTGGATGGATTGCCCACGAAGCGCTCGACAGCATCGAGCCACGCTTGCCGCGCCTCCGGCAGCATTGTCGTCGCGGCGTTGTGATCGAAGTAGAGCATTGTCGCGCTATGGCTAGCTTAGCCGCACCACGCGACCGTTCGAGACATTTTCCCAAGAGGCTTGCTAATCGGCGGCGTCGCTCTGGTAGGCTGAGCGCCGGCAACATGCAAACCGGCAAACCTCATACGCTCTTCTACAAGCGCTCGCATTTCGTGACACACCTGCCGGTGGATTATCTCTACAGCCCGGCGCACGCGTGGCTCGCGCGGCAAGAGAACAATTCATGGCACGTGGGCATCACGAAGTTCGCTTCACGGATGCTCGGCGAGATGGTGGATCACGGATTCGAGATCCAAGCCGGCGCGCCCGTCGCGCCGGGGCAGATCGTCGGCTGGGTTGAAGGCTTCAAGGCGATCTCGGACCTCTATTGCGTCGTCGCGGGCGAATTCGCGGGCGGCAATCCGGCGCTGAAGGAGAAGATCAGCATCGTGGACAAGGATTGTTACGGCGAAGGCTGGCTCTACGCCGCGCGCGGTGAACCGGACGCGAAGTGCATGAATGTTCACGCGTATCGCGACCTGCTGGACACAACCATCGACAAGATTCTGGAGAAGCAGCGGGCGGAGGAAGGGGAATGAAGTCTCCAGTGGCTTCAGTGAAAGAGAGCTGGCCGACAAATCGTCAGGCTGGATACTGAACACCGAATACTGAATACTTCCGCCCCGATGCCCAAAGCACGCTACATCATGATCGGCGGTTTCCTCGGCGCGGGGAAAACGACTTCCGTCGCCCGGCTCGCACAGAAGCTCACCGCCGATGGCCTCAAGGTCGGCCTCATCACCAACGACCAAGGCAGCGAACTGGTCGACACCGCCATGCTGCGCTCGCGCGGCTTTGCCACGGAGGAAATTCCCGGCGGCTGCTTCTGCTGCCGGTTCAACTCGCTGGTGGACGCGGCGAACAGACTCAACGCCGCCTCGCGCCCGGATGTGTTCATCGCCGAGCCGGTGGGCAGTTGCACCGACCTCGTGGCCACCGTGACGTATCCGTTGCGTCGGATGTATGGGAACGATTTCGTGATCGCGCCGCTGAGTGTGCTCGTGGACCCGATCCGCGCGCAACGCGTCTTCGGCCTCGCGGACGGCGGGAAGTTTTCCGAGAAGGTGCTCTACGTTTACCGCAAGCAACTCGAAGAGGCCGATCTGATCGTCGTCAACAAGCGTGACTTGCTCGACGGTGCTTCGCTCGTCGCGCTCAAGGCGAAGCTCGAACAGGAATTCCCCAAGGCCGAAGTTATCGCCGCATCCGCCCGCTCAGGCGAAGGACTGGATGATTGGTTCGCCCGCATCATCGCCGCGGAACAACCCGGCGGCGAGGCGATGAAGGTGGATTACGAGATTTACGCCGAGGGCGAGGCGCTGCTCGGCTGGCTAAACTGCACCGTGGCGATGGACTCTCCAAAAGGCTTGGATGGCAACGCGGCAATTCGCGCCATTGCCCAACGCGTGCAGGAATTGCTCAATGCGGTCGGCGCGGAGATAGCGCATCTGAAAATGACGCTCAGCCCGAACGAGGGCCTCGGTGACATCGCGGTGATCAATCTGGTGCGCAACGATTTCGTACCCGAGCTCTCGCAGGAACTCGCCGACGCCATCCAGAGCGGTCAACTGATCATCAATTGTCGCGCCGAAGCGGCGCCGGATGCGCTGCTTGCCGCCGTGAATCGCGCCCTTACCGACGCGGCGGCACAGTTCCCGGGACTTACGCTCAAGTTGGAACACTCCGAGCATTTCCGCCCGGGCAAACCGCAGCCGACGCATCGAATTCAACATGCGTGAACAAGCGAACGAACGAGTGAATTCGACCAAGCGCGATACGCCGTTCCGAATCATCGCGGAGGCATGTCTGTTGCCGGTCTTATTACTGATCTCAAGTAGTGCAGCCCCCATTCACGGCAACACACTGCTCTGGCGGCTCGTCGTGCTTGTAATCTCACTATCACCCATAATTGCAGGCATCCGCAACTTGATGATTGATAGATTCGCGCACGTCAGGTGGGCGGTCTGGCTTTCGCTGCTCATTATGCTGCCGGTACCGGCCTGGCTTGTCGCGCTCATCGTCATCGACTGGCGATGACTCGAATTCTACGAGCTATTCGTTGGCATGAAGCGGCAATTGCGATAGAAGGATTGGTGCAATGTCGAACGCCCCGCGCATCCTTTACTGCCACTGCCAGTACGCGCAGATCATCCCTCCAGAGGTGAAGGAAGCGGTTCTCAAGAAGCTTTCCGAGTCGGGCGTGGCATTTGATGCCGTGGCCGACCTGTGCGAAATGAGCGCGCGGCAGGATCCGTCACTCAAGCGCCTCGCCGACGACGGACCGGTGAAGATCGCCGCGTGCTTCCCGCGTGCTGTGAAATGGCTCTTCCACACCGCCAAGGCCGACCTGCCGCTCGACACCGCCGAGGTGCTCAACATGCGCGTGCAAAGCGCCGAGGAAGTCTGCACCGCGCTGTTCACCAGCGAGCTGAAGGCGAATTTGCCGACGGGAAAAGTCACCGCCTCCGACACGCCAAAGGCCATCGCAGCAGCACAACTCGCGTAATTCGTAATCCGTATATCCCATGTCCCTCACCTCCGCCTCCACTCTCCGCGTCGTCCTCTACGAAGGCGCCGATGCGCAACCGCTCGACAGCGCCGGCCGCTTCTCCGCGCTGACCGCGCTGCTCGAAAAAGGTTTCGCCGTCACGCGCGCCGTCGCGGGCGGACGCGTCGCGCCCCATGAACGTGGTTCGTTGCTCGTGCTCGGCAAGTTCGCCGGCGGCGGCACGCTTGCAGCGGAAGTCGTTTCCGCCGAGACGCCGGTGCGCTTTCAGGACATCACCGGCTTTGACACCAACCGCATTGCTGAAGTTGCCGAAAGCACGCGCGCCGAGTTGGGCGCGGTGAAGCACGGGGAATGGAAACCGTGGTTCCCGGTAATTGACTACGACCGTTGCACCAACTGCATGCA
>DATDFH010000014.1:0-4458 GCA_036522715.1 Verrucomicrobiia bacterium | reverse complement strand
TGAACAGCGACACCATGATCGCGAACGCGACCGTCACGCCGTAGCTCGAGAAGAACATGCTGACGCGGCCCTTCATGAAGGCGAGAGGCAGGAAGATCACCACGAGTGAGAGTGTGGTGGCCATGACGGCGAGGGCGATTTCGCGCGTGGCGTAGCTCGCCGCCTGCTTCCCGTCCCAGCCTTTCTCCTCCATCGTGCGGTGAATGTTCTCGAGCACGACGATGGCGTCGTCGATCACGATGCCGACTGCGAACACGAGGCCGAGCATGGTGAAGTTGTTGAGCGTGTAACCCATCGCCCGCATCATCACGAACGTGGAAACGATCGACGCCGGGATCGCGATGGAGGCGATCACCGTTCCGCGCCAGTCGTGCAGGAAGAAGAAAGTGGTGAGCGCGACGAGCAGCGCACCCATGATGAGGTGGAAGTTGATCTCTTCGAGGGAACGGTTGATGAAGCGCGACTGGTCGCGGATGACGTGCAGATTGAAGTCGGCGGGCACCACCGACTTGAGTTCGTCCAGGCGTCGCTTCACGGCGTCGATCACCTTCACGGTGTTGCTGCCCGACTGCTTGCGGACGACGAGCGTGACGCAATTCTCGCCGTTCGCCTTCGAGAGCGTGCGCGGTTCCTCGACCGAATCCTCCACCCTAGCCACGTCCTTCAGATAGACCGGCTGGCCGGCGAAGTTCGCGACGATCAGTTCGTTGAAGTCCTTCACCGCCGCCATCCGGCCGAGCGTGCGCACGACGAGTTCGCGCGGCTTCTGGTTGAGCCGGCCGCCGGGCACTTCGAGGTTCTGCCGTTGCAGGGCGCTGTTAACATCGTCGATTGTCAGGCTGTAGGCGCGGAGCTTCTCGATGTCCACCGACACCTGCACGGCGCGCGTGCGGTTGCCCACCATGCTGATCGAGCCGACGTCCTGCACGGTTTCGAGGTTCTGTTTGATGAACTTGTCGGTGATGTAGCTGATCTCCTTCAGGTCGCGCGGCGCGCTGACGCTGATCGAGATCACCGGAATCGCGTCGAGATCGAACTTGTCGATGATCGGCGGGTCGGTGCCTTCGGGCAGGCGCGCGAGGATGGTGTTGACCTTGTCGCGCACGTCCTGCGCGGCGATGTCGCGGTTGCGCTCCAGCAGGAACGTCACGGTGATCTGTGAAACGCCCTCGGTCGTGACGCTGCTCAACTCGTCGATGCCCTGGATCGTGTTGATGATTTCCTCCAGCGGCTTCGTGACGCTGGTCTCCATTTCCTCGGGCGCCGCGCCGCGCAAGGTCGTTGTCACCGAGATGATCGGCAGTTCGACGTTGGGGAACTGATCGACGCCGATGTCGCGAAACGAAAACCAGCCGAGCACGACGAGGAAGAGGTTCATCATCGTGGCGAACACCGGCCGCTTGATGCAGATGTCGGCGATGCCGAACCCCGTGGTCGGCGTGGAGGCGGGCTCTGGCTTGGACTCGAAATGGTTCATCGCGATGCCGGCTGCGGGTTGGCGTCACCGTTGTTCGTCAGCGCGGGCGCGGCGGTTTGAACGGCGACCGCCGCGCCGTCGCTGAGCCGCGATTGCCCCGAAACCACCACCTGTTCGCCCGGCTTCAAGCCCTCGACGATCTCCTGCATGCCGTCGCGGATGCGGCCGACGACGACTGCACGGCCGCGCGCCACGTTTCCCTCGATGACGAAAACCTTGGTCACGCCGGCAAAGCTCACCACCGCCTCGATCGGCACGACGGGCGTGGGCACGCCGCGTTCGAGCACGAGCGTGCCGCGTGCGAAGGTATTGGCCTTGAGCCGGAAATCGGTGTTCGTCACCAGCGCGCCGACGCCGAACGCGCGCGAAGCCATCGAGACCGCCGGGCTGATGAGGTACGTGGTGCCGGTGAAGGCTTCGCCGGGATAGTTGTCCACGCTGAAACTCACCGGCAACTTCTTCTCCACGTATGAGGCGTAGCGCTCCGGCACCTGGAAGATGAACTTGAGCACGCCGTCACTCACGATGTTGAACAGCGGCGAGCCGGGCTTTACGTAATCGCCCCGGCCCACGACGCGTTGCGAGATGGCGCCATCGTACGGCGCGCGGACCTGCGAGCGTTCGACGTTGAGTTGGGCCACGCCCTCGGTGCCGCGAGCCGCCTTGACCTCGGCCTCCCATTCGCCGAGTTGCGCCCGGGCCTGATCGAAGTCGCTGGCCGAGGCGATGCCCTTCTTCTTCAATTCCTCGACGCGCGCGAAGTTCTGGACTGCGTTGGTGTAATTCGCCTCGGCCTTCGCGAGCGCGCCCTTGGTCTGCTGCAGTTGCGCCTCGTAGGACGCGGTGTCGATGAATGCGAGGCTCTGGTTGCTGCGGACGCGATCACCGAAGTCCACCAGCGTCCGCTCGACCATGCCCTCGACCTGCGCGGCGATGATCGCCTCGTCCTTCGCATAAAGGGTGCCGATGATCGCGGTGGTCTTGTCCCACGCCACGTTCGTCACGGCGGTCACGGTGACCGGCGTCGCCTCGGCACGGCGTTCTTTCTGGGCGCCGCCATCGCGACTGCACGCGGACAGCGCCAGAAGGCAGGCGGACAACAACAATAGGGATGTCGAGATCGGGAGTTTCATGGAAGGTGATTTTCATTTGCCCGCTCCATCGAGGAACAGTGCCACGGTGCGCACGGCGCACTTGCGGTCGAGCGGTCGCGATGCATCCAGCAGGTGAGTGCGAATCTGGTGGCTGATCGCGCCAAAGATTCCGTGCGCGAGTTCGATCGAGTCATAGTGGCTGGTGAGGTCGCCGGATTTCTGCGCCGCGGCGATGATGGCCCGGACGCCTTCGAAGTTGCGCCGGCGCTTGGCGGGGTCGATGCACTTGGGCGGCAATTCCCCCGGGGCGGCGAACACCGTCGCCAGTACGAGCCGCATCAGGTTCTCGTGGCTGGCGGTGAACTTGAACAGGGCCTCCGTCACCGCGGTGAGCTGCTTGGAGCATGAACCGCCTTCCTCCGCCGCCTCCTGCATCAGGCGATGGCATTCGTCATAGGCAAACGCGACGATGGCGCGGAAGAGGCCGGCCTTGCTCTCGAAATAATAGTAGAGCGTGGGCTTCGACAGCCCGGTGGCCTTGAGGATCTCTTCGACGGACGTGCCGGCGTAACCGCGCTGCGAGAACGCCTTGATTGCGGATTCGAGCACGGCTTGACGGGCATCACCGAGGCGTTTCTTCATTACTACCGAACGGTAGGTAATCGGTCGGCCGAGTCAACTCCAAATTCTCCATCCCGGCGTGGCTCTCGCATCTCGACTCACACGCGGCGACGCTCTAGGCTGACCGGGCATGATTACGCGTTATTCCCGTCCCGAGATGCGGGCGATCTGGACGGACGAGAACAAGCTCCGCATCTGGCTCCAAATCGAACTGCTCGCCAGCGGGGCGTTGGTGAAGGAAGGCGTCGTGCCGGCGAAGGACTTCGCGAAGATCAAGGCCGGCTGCGACAAGTGGTTCGCCGATCTGCCCGGCCTGGTCGAACGGCAGAAGCATCACGAGAAGGTCCTGAATCACGACGTCGTCGGCTTCACTACTGCTGTCGCCGAGAAGATCAACGACAACGCCAGCCGCTGGTTTCACTTCGGCCTCACCAGCAGCGACGTGGGCGACACGTGCTACGCCGTGCAGATGGTACAGAGCGCGGACATCCTGATTGCCGACGTGAAGGCCGTGCGGGCGTCCATCGCGAGGCGCGCGAAGGAACACAAGTTCACGCCCTGCATCGGTCGCAGCCACGGCATCCACGCCGAGCCGACGACGTTCGGTCTCAAGCTCGCGTTGATGTATGACGAGTTCGGCCGCGCGCTTGAACGGCTCGAACGTGTCCGCGAAGTCGTCGCCGTCGGGAAGATTTCCGGGGCCGTCGGCACCAGCGCGCACCTCTCGCCGCGCGTCGAGGCGTACGTCTGCAAGAAGCTCGGCCTCCGTCCCGCGCCCATCGCCACGCAAGTCGTCCAGCGCGACATCCACGCCGAGTTCCAGACCACCCTCGCCCTCGTCGGCGCGAGCATCGAGCGTTGGGCGGTTGAGTTCCGCCATCTTCAGCGCACCGAAGTTCTCGAAGCCGAGGAGCCATTCACCAAAGGCCAGAAAGGCAGCAGCGCCATGCCACACAAGCGCAATCCCATCACCTGGGAACGCCTCACCGGCCTCTCGCGCGTGCTGCGTGGCAACGCCGTCGCGGCGCTGGAGAGCGTTGCCCTCTGGCACGAGCGCGACATCAGCCACAGCAGCGTCGAGCGCATCATCTTTCCTGACTCGTGCACGCTGCTCGACTACATGTTCGGCCTGCTCACGCGCCTGATGGCCGGCATCGTCGTTTATCCGGCGAACATGAAGAAAAACCTTGGGCTCTCGCTCGGGATGTGGAACTCGCAGACGGTGCTGCTCGCGCTCATCCGCAAAGGGCTCACGCGCGAGCAGGC
>DATDFH010000013.1:0-13096 GCA_036522715.1 Verrucomicrobiia bacterium | reverse complement strand
AGGCCCACGAGCACGTTGCCGCGATTCCAGATGCCTGCGCCCATGTGCGTTTGCTGGCCGGCGATCGGCGTCGCCGTCAACTGGCCCGGCCGCGCGAATGACATCGCCTTCGCGTGCGACCAGTGCTCGAAGTCCGCCGAGCGATACGCGAGCATCACGCGACCGACGTCGCTGCCGTCCATCCGCCACGTCCACGGCGAGATGAGCTGGCCGGTAGCGTAGTAGAAATTGCCGAAGCGATACAGACCCGACACCTCGAAGCGTTCGCCGCCCGCGTTCATCGGCCGGTCGCCGACCAGTTTCCAGCGCAGTCCGTCAGCGCTCGTCGCGCAGAGGAACGAACACCAGCGCCGTTCGTTCGGCCCGATGCCGCTGCGCCCGCCGCGCACGTCGTCAAACGGCGGGTGCGCGATGTAGGCGCACTTGAACCGCTTCTGCGGATCGCGCTCGTCCGGGTCGTGCATCACGGAGAGGAAATCATTCACCTTCGCCAGCGACGGTACCTCGGACTCAATGAGACAGATGTTGTTCTTTTTGCTGCCGTTGAACTCGACGAGACCGAGGTCGGGCTTGGTCCAGTTCACCCCGTCGGTGCTCTCGGCGTAACACATCGGCCGCCACCAGCCGGGCGCGTTGCCGCTCTTCAACTCCGCCTCGAACATCGCGAGATACCACATGCGAAATTTCCCGCCAATGTGCAGCACACTGCCATAGATCACCGCGTGCCCGTGGTCCGGCGCGCCCTCCGGCCCGCGGCGCACGACGGGGTTCGCCGGATGTTTCTCCGCGCGCACGGGCGTGAGCTGCAAATTGTCGCGCCACGGAATCGCGTGATCGTCGAAGGCGAAAAACACCGGCTCGCCCGTATCAACCGCATCGCCGCCGACCACGACCCCGCCTGAATCGCGGCGTGATGCGGCCGGCGCGCGCGCTGCCAGCAGTGGCGAAACGGCGGCAGCCGCGACAGCGGTTTGCAGGAAATGGCGCCGGGAGGAAATGGATGGTCGTTGCATGGAGCGTGTGTTGGCCGCCACTCAACTACGCCACCGCACACGAGGCAACTTTGCTTTTCACCCAAGCCAGCCCGGGTTGCGATCGGTGCCTCCAAGGACAGCCACCGCGCCCACCACCGGCACTCCGCCGCACCCGGTCTCGATGGGGAAAATCTTCAACCCTTCCTCATCGCAGTCCACGTCTTCGGCCGCGTCGGTCAGGCCAACGCCGATGGCCTTGGCCACGGCTTCGCGGCGCGTCCACGCGCGATAAAACTCGACCAGCCGTTCCGCCTCCGGCAGCGCGTGGAGGTTTTCCCGCGTGGCACGCGGCAGCCACATCGCGGCCAGTTCGGGCAGGCCCGGCAGTGGCCGGACCAGTTCGATGTCCACGCCAATCTCTCCGGCGCGTGAAACGCCGAGCAGCATGGCCTGACCCGAATGCGACCAGTTGAATCGCAATCCCAATGACCGCGGCGCGGACGCGTCCTCCACGTGCGGTTTGCCCTGCGGCCCGGTGACGAACCGGACCGCAGCCGGGGCGAGATTGAGCAGCCGGCCCAAGGTTTCGCGCACCCGGCAACGCCCAAGCACGAACCATCGGGTCAACATCGGCCACTGCAACCGCCGCGCGCGGCGGCGTTCGTCATCCGAAAGCAAATCGAAGTGCGCATCGGTCAACGGCCCGCCGGCATCGAGGTTCCAAAGCCACAAGCCCACCGCGCCACCGGCGCGAGCTTCGGTTCGCACCGCCGGGGCATTCGATTCGTGGATTGTTTCGATGGCGTTCATCACGTTTCCGTGCAGCGGGCGGGACTGCCGGCCCAGCGCGTGCCGGTGGGCAGGACTTCCCCTTTCATCAGGAGCGACAGCGCGTCGAGCCGCGCGCCGTCCTCCATCGCCGAGTCATAGAGGACCACCGAGACTGTGCCCACTTCGCAGCCTTTGCCGATACGCAGCGGCGCGGCCTTCAAGACGCGGTCCTCGAAGAGATGGGATTGCAACACACAGTCCTCGTTCACGACCGCGCCATCGCCGACCTCGACGAGATCGAACTCCAGCAGGCCGGTCGTGTGGAAATAGGTGCGCCGGCCGATGCGCGCGCCGAGGAGCCGGTAATACCACGGGAGCATCGGCGTGCCTTGCAAGGCTTCGAGCGCGAGCGGCGTGACGAGAAATTCGTAGAGGGCGTTAACGAATTCCAGCCGCCAGACAAAGGCGCTGATGAGCGGTCGCTCGAATGGCCGGAAGCGTCCGATGATGATCCACTTCGCGAGTGCGAGCGCGAGGGCCACGGCAACGCAACACGCCGCGTAGACGAGCGGCAGCAGGAGCAGCGCGGGACCGAGTCCGAGTGCTTCCCACAATTCGAGCACGGCCGTAATGACGGTGGTCGTGACGAGGATGAATCCGGCCGGGGGCAGCGTGATGCGCAGAAGCTCGACGGCGCCGCGGGCCAGCCGGAGCTTTCGCGACGGGCAATAGGTTCGCTGATCTGGAAACGGCGTGCTCGCCTGGCGGCGCGGGAGGCGGATGGGCGGCGATCCCATCCACGAGGCGGCCGGTCGCGTGGCGTCCGCCGGGTCCGCGGGCGAAATCGACAGCACGCCAATGAGCGACTCGTCGCCGAGCGCTGTGCCCTGCGCGAGCACCGCGCCGTTGCCGACGAACGCGCGCCGGCCCACCCGCGTCGGCGCCAGCGTCATCCAGCCGCCCTCGATGCGAGCCGCGCCGAGCGACACTTCATCCGCGATCGTGCCGCCGTCGGCGATGTCCAACAGGTCCGGCGTCGCCGACGTGGCCGTGGAAAGCTCGACGAATCTGCCGAGTTTCGCGCCGAGCGCGCGATACCACGGCGGGAGGTAAAGCGTTGCGTGCAGCGAGCCCACGGTGTCGAGGCTCATCGCGAGCAATTGGTCCACGACCCATTTGCGGATGTAGAACCCGCCGTCCACCGGATAGGTTCCCGCGCGCACGCGGCCGACGAGGAGCCATTTGAACAGGACCACGCCCGCCGTCAGAAGCAGGACGAACGACGCGCCGACGAGCGGAGCAGCCGCCAAGTATTGGAACGGATGCGCGTAGAGGTCGATGCCGGTGAGGATGGCCACGCCCGGAATGAACGCGCACAGTGGAAGCACCGGCAGCACGGCGGCAAGCAAGCCGTAGAGCGCGGCGACTGCAGCGCGCCGAAACCTGCCACGCGCCGGCGGCGGAGCGGTCACAGGGTTCGGGTTGACGGCGCATTGCGCAGGCGAGCCGGCCCACGTCTCGCCGCGCGGAATTCGCGTTCCGCTCGGGAGCAGCGACAAGTCCTCGATGCGCGCGCCGTCTTCCATCGCCGTGTGCTCGCGCAGAACCGATCCTGTGCCGACGAAGCATTCGCGGCCGATCTCCACCGGGCCGAGGACCAGTTCACCTTGTTCGACGGTGCTGCCGAGAAGCCACGCCGAGTCGTCGATGCTCGCGTGGTCGCCGATTGAGATCAGGTCGAAGGCAGCGAGGTGGTCCGTTTCGAGGTGAACGTCCCTCCCGATACGCGCGCCGAAGAGGCGATAAACGAACGGAAGCAGCGGCGTTCCGCAGAGGCGTTCGAGCGGCAGCGCGGCCACGACGTTCTGCACAAACCACCAGCGCAGGTAGTAGTTGCCCCAAAGGGGATGACGGCCTGGTTGAATGCGCCCAAGCAAGAGCCACTTGATCGCGAGGGCAGCGACGAGGAGCAGCGGGAAAACCGCGACTGCGCTCGCCGCCGCCCACGCGGCGGAGTCCAGCACGGAGCACTCATTGGCGAGGAGCATGAAATAAACGAGATAGGGCGTGACCCATTGCACCGCGCGGAAGCCGAACGCGAAGTAGAGCGCTCCCGACTGCACGAGGCCGGCACGAAAATGGCGGGCCGGTTCGTGCGGATCGCGCGGCTTGGTCGTTGCGCCTTTGGTGGACTCCAGCGTGCGCGCGGCGGCGTCGAGCGCGGTGGCGAGTGCCGTGATCGTCGGGTGCTTGTAAACGTCGGCCACCGATACGCGCGCGAATTGCGGATGCTTCCGCAACGCCGACACCATTCGCGCCGCGAGCAACGAATGGCCGCCGAGATCGAGGAAGAAATCGTCGCGGGTCGAGACGGGTTGAGGATGGAAGAGTGTCTGCCAGACTTCCGCGATCCGACGTTCGGTGTCGGTGCGTGCGCCTTCGACCGCGCTTTCCTTCGAGATTACCCGTTCCCGCGGTGCCGGTAGTGACGCGCGGTCGAGTTTGCCGCTCGGCAGGCGCGGCAGGTCGGGAATCGTTTCGATCAGCGCAGGGATCATGTAAGCGGGCAGGCGGCGCTGCAGGCTCGCGCGAAGGCGATCCTTGTCGATCTCGCCGTTGCTGGGGACCACGTAGCCGACCAATTGCTGCACGCCGGGCGTGTCCTCGCGCACGGCGCACGCCGCCGCACGGACTTTGTCATCTTCCATCAACACGGCCTCGATCTCGGAAAGTTCGATGCGATAGCCGCGCAGCTTCACCTGCGAATCCACGCGGCCGAGAAATTCGAGCTCGCCATCGGCAGTCCAGCGCACGCGGTCGCCGGTCTTGTAGATGCGCGGCGCCTCGCCGTTCTTCGCAAACGGATTGGCGAGAAATTTTTCGCGCGTCAGGTCCGGCCGCCCGACGTATCCGCGCGCCAACCCGATGCCGCCGATGTGCAGTTCGCCCGGCTCGCCCGGCGGCAAGGGTTGCAACGAGTCGTCGAGGACGTACGCGAAGTAATTTGGCAACGGCCGGCCGAGCGTGACCGGTTTGTTCGGATCAAGTTCGGCGGACGTGGCCGTGACGGTGGCCTCGGTCGGGCCGTAGGTGTTGATGATTCTTCGGCCGGGTTTCGCCCAGCGTCGCACGAGATCCGGCGGACACGCTTCGCCGCCGAAGATGAGCAGTCGCAGCGTGGGCACATCTTCCTCCAGCATCGAAAACGGCGTCGGCACCGTCGAGACCACCGTGATGCGCGCCGCGGTCAGATGGCGCGCGAGGTCCGGCCCCGACCGCGCGATTTCCGGTGTGGCGACGACGAGCGTGGCACCGGCGAAAAACGCCAGCCACACTTCCTCCACCGATGCGTCGAACGCGATGGATAGCCCCTGATAGACACGGTCCGACGGCCGCACTCCGAACAGCCGCCCCTCACCGCGAACGAAGTTGCACACGCTGCGATGCTCGACCTGCACGCCCTTCGGCCGGCCAGTCGAGCCGGAAGTGTAAATGACGTAGCAGAGATCGTTCGGCCTCGCGCCGCCCTTGGCCGAAACCAGCCGTGCGGCGGAACAACGCGCGATTGTTTTGCGGTCACGGTCGAGGCGGATGACGCGCGCGGGTGTCTTGCCGCAGCGCGTGGCGAGTGCAGTCGTCGTCAACACCGCGCGCACTTTGCAGTCGCCAAGGATGTATTTGACCCGCTCGGGCGGACAATCCGGATCAAGCGGCACATAGGCAGCGCCGGCTTTCATCACGGCGAGCAGCGCCACAAAAACGTCCGCCGACCGTTCCAGCAACAATGCCACGCACGAGCCACGACCGACGCGGAATTTGCGCAGGTGGTGCGCGAGCCGGTTGGCGCTCCGGTCGAGTTCGCGATACGTGAGCCGGACGTCGCCGCACTCGATCGCCACGTGGTCCGGTCGCGCGTCGGTCTGCGCCTCGAAGAGTTGATGCAGCAATTCGCGCCGCGCGAGCGAAGGATCGAACGGCTGTCCGCTCCACTCGCGAAGGGCGCGCGCCAGGCGTGGAGTTCGACTCCGCGCGGGCGCTGTTTCAAGCACCGATGATTTCATGATAAAAAAGGAGCGCGTGTCTTCGCTCCGTTCGATCACCCGCGCGCCGCCCGGTACGGCAAACCAGCTTCCCAGCCCACCGCAAGCGCGGCACGACGAATGATTACCTATGCAACGGCAGCAACTGCCGCTTGAAGATTTCGACAGCCGCTCCGGCGATGCGTTCGACTGTTTCCGAATTGTTACAATGACGCCCGGATGGAGGAGCGTGCGCACGTGGGCGTTCCACGAAGTCCCGCGAGGTTTTGGCCTGCGCCAGTTCTCTGGCGCTCTCGGGAGAATCATTACGGTTCAAATGCGGCAGAGGACTGCCGCACTCCAAAACGCTGGCGCGCCAACGCAAACCCCGTGCAATTAATGGCCGCAAGGTGTCGCCGGGGAATCGGCTCACTTCGCGGCCACGGGCGCGAAGATGCCCTGCCGGCGCGCCATGTCAGCGAAGATGCCGCCGAACTGGAGCAGCTCGGCGAAGCTGCCCTCCTCGACGACGCGGCCGTGCGAGAGGACGATGATCTTGTCCATCTTCGCCAATGTGCTGAGACGGTGCGCGACGCAGATGACGGTGCGGTCGTGCTCGAGGTCTTCGATGGCAGCCTGCACCTCGGCCTCAGATTGCGAATCGAGCGCGGCGGTCGCCTCGTCGAGCGCGAGGATGGGCGCGTTGCGGATGAACGCGCGCGCGATGGCGATGCGCTGGCGCTGGCCGCCGGAAAGGTTCACACCGCGCTCGCCGACCATCGTCTGGTAGCCGTGCGGCAACTGGCGGATGAATTCGTCGGCGTGCGCCGCGCGCGCGGCGGCCTCGATCTCCTGCGGGCTCGCTCCGATTTTTCCGCAGGCGATGTTGTCGGCCACGGTCTGGTCGAAGATCACGATCTCCTGACTGACGAGCGCCATCTGGTGGCGAAGATCGGAGAGGGAGAATTCGCGCAGGTCGTGGCCGTCGAACAGGATTTTTCCGTGCGTCGTGTCGTAGAAGCGGAAGAGGAGGTTCACCAGCGTGCTCTTGCCCGAGCCGCTTTCGCCGGCGATGCCGAGCTTCTGGCCACGCGGAATGCGCAGCGAGATGTGATGCAAGATCGTGTGGTGGCCGTAGGAGAAATTGACGTCCTGAAATTCAATGGCGGACTCGAAGGTCTTCACGTGCCGGGGCAATGCGAGTTCGCGCACGCTGGGCTGCTCACCGAGGACTTGCATCAATCGCTCGACCCCTGAGCTGGTCTGCTGGAAGAGCACGTGCAGTCGCGTGAGTTTTCTTACCGGGGTGTAAATCAAGAATACGCTGGCGATAAACGTGACCAGCCCGGGCACGGTTTCGCCGGCAAGGAAAACATAAACGAGCAGTGCGCCCAGTCCGAACGCGGCGATGGACTCGATGATCGGGTTGATCTGCTCGCGCGCCTGCACTCCTTTCATCGTGTGGCGGACCAGTTCGCGCGAGTAGTTGCGGAAGCGTTCAATCTGCTGGCCTTCGAGACTGAAGGCCTTGACGACGCGGATGCCGGAGAGGAACTCGATGATGAGGTTGGCCTGTTGCACGTCGGCTTCGCGCCCAGCCTTGCCCGCGCGGCGCGCCTTCTTGCCGAGCACGATCAGCGGCAACATGCAGATCGGCAGGAACACCACCGCGAAGAGCGTCAGCTTCCAGCTTCGGAAGAACAGATAGGAGAGGATGGCGACGATGGTCACAGGCTCCTTGACCAAGTCGCTTGCACCTTCGCTGAGGGTGCGCTGGAGCGAGGCGGTGTCGGTGTTGATGCGCGTGATGAGGTCGCCGAGTTTCGAGCGGTTGAAAAAGTCGAGCGACAGGCTGGACAACCGCGAGACGACATCGACGCGGAGGTCGTTGATGACGCGCTCGCTGACCCATGCCAGACAATAGCTGCTCAGGTAGCCGGTGAACCCGCGCAGGCCGAGCAGCACGGGAAGGAGCAACAGTCCACCGGCAATCTGCCGCCAGTCGGTCTTGCGCCCATGCAGAGGCAGCCAGGCATCGAGCCAACTGCCGGCCTTTTGTTGCAACTCCTGCAATGTTGCGGGAACCGCCACCCCGGCACTCGCGGAAGGAGCGGCATCCGCGGCGATCGGACTGAGTCGTTCGGTGATGGTCCGGATCGCCCAGACGAAGCTGACATTGGTGAGGCCGAAGAGGACACCCAGCAACAGGCCGCAGACCAACCGGCTCCGATACCGCCGGAGGTACGGCCAGCCGAAGCGGAAGACCTTCGCCAGGTAGTTCATCGCTGCGGCCAGTGTCGTGCGAGGGCACGCGCGGCGTCAACCGTTTGCTCGCGTCAGTCGCGAGAGAGAGCCGCGAGGCGGCGTTCGAGTTCGAGGCGGAGTTGCTCGCGCTCGCCATCGGTAGTGTCGCGGGGAATGATCAAGGGCTCACCGAAATGCATTTCGCAGCGCGAGAACGGGAGCGGAACCTGGAAACGGTCCCAACTCTTGAGCCGGACTTTCCAACCGAGGTGGCATGACACCGGCACAATCGGCCGGCCGGTGACCTGCGCGGCGGCGATGACGCCATCCTGCACCACGTAACACGGTCCGCGCGGACCGTCGGGGGTGATGGCGAGATCGCGGCCGCGTTCAGAGGCGGAGGTCAACTCCAACAACGCCTGTGCGCCGCGGCGGCTTGAGGAACCACGCACCGGTTCGACTTCAAAAACCTCGAGCACGCGCGCCAGCAGTCCGCCATCTCGGCTGGCGCTGACCAGCGCGGCCAGTCGTCGCTCCGGCAACGGCCGCCGCACCATGCGCTCATACACGATCATCGAAAGCGCGAGGCGGTTGTGCCAGATGGCGAAGATCACCGGCTCGTTCGCGTGCGCAGGCGTGATCAGTCCCGAACGGTCCTCCTCGCGGTAGCGCAACGTGGCCGCGACACAACGGATGAGCAGCCAGATAAGCCGGGCCAGCAAACGTTCGTGCAAGCGCGCGCGGTGCGCGATCACGATGCCGCTCTTGCGCGGCGGTCGGGCCGGAGCTGGGGAACCGGCCGACATCACGCGCCTTTCTTGAGCGCGGCGCGGACAAGTTGCTCGACACCGGATTGCGGGCCAAGCATCGCGAGGGCGCCCTTCACGGCGTCGTGTGCGTCCGTCTGCTTGAAGCCGAGCGCGATGAGCGCGAGCACGGCATCGTTGAGCTTTTGTTCGTCGCCGGTGAGCGCGCGTTGCGCGCTGGTGGCTTCCCACGCACCGGCGGCGCCGATCTTGTCCTTGAGTTCGAGGACGATCCGCTCGGCGGTCTTCTTGCCGACACCAGAAATTTGCGAGAGCGCCTTCACGTCGCCGCTGGCAACCGCGCCGCGGAAGGCGGTGACGCTGATGCCACTCAGAATGTTGAGCGCAATTTTCGGGCCGATTCCGCTGACGGTGTTGATGAGGAGCCGGAACGTGTCGCGCTCAATCGCGGACATGAAACCGTAGAGCACGTGGGCATCGTCGCGCACGACGAGGTGGGTGAGGAGTTTCACGTCGCCGCCGGGCGCAGGCAATTTGTCGAACGAGGAGAGTGGGATGAGCACCTCGTAGCCTACGCCCTGCACGTCCACCACGACCTGCGTGGGGAGCGATTCAACGAGTTTGCCATGGAGGAAGGTGATCATGGAATCGCGGAAGTCACACTCGCTTGGGTGCGCTCAAGGAGAACCGGCCGGTGCCTTGCGCGTAGGTCAGCGCCAACGCCAGCGCGTCGGCGGCATCGGGCGCGGGCAGTTCGGGCAGCGACAACATCCGCTGGACCATCTTGGCCACCGCCAGCTTTTGCGCGGCACCGTAGCCGACGATGGCCTGTTTCACCTTGCGCGTGGCGATCTCATAGATCTCGATCCCGGATTCGGCCACGGCGGCGATGGCCGCGCCGCGCGCCTCGCCCATGAGCAGCGCGGTCTGGAGGTTCTGCGCGAAGAACAAGCCCTCCATCGCGCACACCGTCGGCTTGGTACCTTTCAACACGTCGCGCAGCGTGTGCAAAATCTTTACGAGGCAACGCGAGCGTTCCCAACCGGCCGGGCAACTGATCGTCCCACACGCGAGCATCACCGGATGCGGCCGGCCCGCCCGAATAACGCCGAAGCCCGTGCCGCGCAGCGAAGGGTCGATGCCGATGACGACCTGGTGGCTGGCGTTTGCCGCCGGCCGGCCACTGCTCTCGAACACGGGCGCGGCCACACGGTGCGCGCCGCGGACGCGGTCCTTCATCTGTTCGAATTGCTGCGGCGTGACGCCCACGGCGCGGAGTGTGGCAGCGGGTGCACAGGGAGTCGAGAGGAGTGATGAGCAACGCGTAAGAACACAGTGCGTGCGCGTGGGACGAATTACCGAATACTCGCTACTCCTTACGCCTCACTTCAACTCCCGCACCTTGATGCTCCGATACCAGCACTCATCGTTGTGATAGGTCAGCATGATGTGACCGCGGATGTGCGTGCCGAAATCAGAGACCCCCTTGAACTTGCTCTTCGCGAGGCCGGCCTTCACTTCGGGGCTGTCGAGTTCGAAGGTGAGGACATTCTTCCCGTTGAGCCAGTGTTCGACGTGATTGCCCTTGGCGACGATGCGCGACGCGTTCCACTCGCCGGGTTTCTTGAGCGGCTTGTCGGCCGCGGGCGGGAGCACGTCGTAGAACGCGGCTGTCTGGTGGGAGCCACCGCGCGCGCCGTCGGGATGCTTCGCGTCGTCGAGCATCTGATACTCAGGACCGGGCGCCTTGGTGCGTTCCTCGCTGACGAAATATTTGATGCCGTTGTTGCCGCCCTCGGCAATGCGCCATTCCCAACTTAATTCAAAGTCGCCAAATTTCTGTTCCGTGATCAACTCCTTACCCTTCACTTTGGGAACGGTCTTGAGCAGGCCGTTCTCGATCGCCCAACCGGCTTCGGGCAGGCCCTTCAGCGTGTAACCGCGCCAGCCGTTGAGAGTCTTGCCGTCGAAGAGAAGCTTCCAGTGGGCGTCTTTTTCCGCCGCGGTGAGGGTGTTGATTTCGGCGGCGGAAGTGACGAATGCTGTGAACGCGGTGAGCGAGAGAGCGATGGCGAGTTTCATGGAATCGAAATGGAATAGCCGGCGAGATGCCCGCGGCGCGGTCACAGCTTTTGAATCTTGATGTTGCGGAACCACACTTCTTGTCCGTGCGCCTGAAAACAGATGTGGCCCTTCTTCACCGATCCGAACGGCACCTCGGGATCCTTGATCTTGGCGAACTTGCTCTCGGCAATGAGCGCCTTCAGCGCGTCGCTGCCCTGCTCGTACTCGACGACCTTCTTGCCGTTGAGCCAGTGCTCGCCGTGTGCGCCCTTGACGATGATCTTCGCCTCGTTCCATTCGCCGACCGGTTTGACCTTTTTGTCCGCGTTCGGGGCGATGAGGGCGTAGAGCGCGCCGGCGGAGGTCTTGGGGTTCTTGCCGTCGCCGTGGCCCGTGTCGTCGAGCACCTGCGATTCGTAACCAGTGTGCCAGGCGGGTCCCTTGGTTTCGAGCACCTTGTAGATCACGCCGCTGTTGCCGCCGGGCGAAACCTTCCACTCGTAACTCAACTCGAAGTCCTCGAACTGCTCCTTGGTCATCAAGTCGCCGCCGTGTTTGCCGGGTAACACGTGGAGCACATTGCCCTCGACGGCCCAGCCTTCGGGAAACTTGTCGGACTTGTAGCTGCGGAAGGCGTCGGTGGATTTGCCGTCGAAGAGCACGGTGCACGCGCCGTCGGAGCAGCACGAGTCGCAGGTCTTGCAGCCTTGGAGGAAAGCGGTGGCCAGCGCCAGCGCGAGGAAGAACACAGTGGTTGGTTTTGTCATGGCTAAGTGAGACGGGACGGTAGGGAGTTTGTTCAACCGTGGCAAGCTTCGCGCAGCTTGCTTCGGGTCTTACTCCTAATCTTACTCGTTCTCTTACTCCTCCGGAAAACAGAGCAAGAGAACGAGTGTGAAGGGAACTCAAACCAGCGCGTGCTCGATCAAGCCCGCCTCCAGTGCCGCGTAGAGCGCCGCGCCGAGCAGCGCGGTCTTGTCGTTGAGGATCACGCGAACGGGAATGGGTTCGAGCAACGCCTTCATACGGCCCTTGTCCATGAACGCCGCGCGGAACTCGGCGCTCTTGAGCTTGGGCAGAATCTTCGGCGCGATGCCGCCGCCGATGAGCACGCCGCGCGTGGCCTTGAGCTTGAGCGCGAGGTTGCCCGCCTCCGCGCCGTAGATCGCCACGAACATGTCGAGCGCCTGCGCCGCCAACGGGCATTTTCCGTCGAGCGCCGCCTGCGCGATCACTGCCGACGGATCGCGCTGCTTGATTTCCTCGGCGAGCGCCGGCGACTCCGACGCGCGGCCGGTGTCACGAAGGAACTCGTAGATGTTCCGAAGCCCCGGCCCGGAGAGGACGCGCTCATAGCTGACGCGGCCGAATTTGCCAATGAGGTGGCGCAGCAACTCGATCTCAAGATCACTGCGCGGCGCGAAATCCACGTGGCCGCCCTCGCTGGCGAACGGCCGGTAGCGTTTGCCGTCGAAATAAAACCCCGCTTCGCCGAGGCCCGTGCCGGCGGAGATGATCGCTGCGTTGCCGGTGAGATCGGGCGCGCCGGTGTTGAGGATTTCGAAATCCTTTTTCCTGAGCGCCGCGGCGCCATAGGCGTTGGCTTCGAGGTCGTTGATCAACCACACCACCGGCAGGCTCAGTGCGTGCGAAAGTTCGTGCGCATCGACGACCCACGGCAGGTTGGGCGTCTCGACGCGTTCGTTCTTCACCGGGCCGGCGATGCCGAAGCACGCGAACTCGACCGTGAGTTGATTCGTCTGCTTGAACTTTGCGACGATTCCCTCCAACCCACCGGGTTCACGGCTCGAAAAAGTTTCCTGCACCAGCAAGTGCGGCTTCTTCGCCTTGATGTCGTAGAAGCCGAGGCGCGTGGAAGTGCCGCCGATGTCGCCCGCGAGGATCATTGCGGGACGGCGGGCGCCGGAATCTTGCTGCCCATGCGGAGATAATGCCACAGCGCGTCGAGTTGCTTGCGCACGTCGCCGCCGTGGATGTCCGCCAGCGGGCTGGTGCCGTCGCCGAAATATACCGGCATCTTTGTCTGCGGATCGATGAAGGTCGGGTTGAGCAGCCAGCGGACGAAATACGGTTTCAAGATGCGCTCGCTGGTGTGGGCGAAGTTGATGCCCGCGCTCTCGAAGACCTGCGTCGCACCAAAGTCGCCGACCGCGTGGCACGCGATGCACGAGAACCCGCCGTCGCTCGACACGAGCTTCTGCCCGATCTTCACCTCGGCGGGATCAACCGGCCCCTC
>DATDFH010000012.1:0-6463 GCA_036522715.1 Verrucomicrobiia bacterium | reverse complement strand
GTCCGAGGAAGTGGAGTTGCGTGGCATTCCGTTTCCGGAGGTGATTTTTGCGGCGACGGGCAAGCGCGTCCTGCCGTTCAGCGCGACGAACGACGCCGACCGCGCATTGCTCGCCAAACTCGGCGGCGCACTCGACCGCGTGGTCGCACAGATGAACGCGCCCGATTCGCCCGCGCACCGGCAGAAGCGCATCAACGAAGTCAGCACCCACTTCGAGCGCGCGCTGCGTGACGTGCTCAACACCATCCCCGGCTTCGCGTGCGACTGGCCCAAGACTGCCGCGGGCCGCGTCCAGCACTCCGGTTACCCCGACCTGCGCCTCGAAGACAAGACCACCGGCCGCATCCTCTACCTCGACCCGAAGCTTTACGAGGCGAAGAGCCGCGCCAGTTCGTTCCGCACATTTTACTACGAGCCGAAACGCGACACGAACAAGGTGCGCGACGACGCGCATCATTTCATCGTCGGCTTCGCGCACACCGGCAAGAGCGACGGCCGGTGGCAGTTCGTTTCGTGGGAGCTGGTGGATGTCTCGCGGTTGCGCGTGCAATTGAAGGCGGAGTTCCAGGCGAGCAACCGCGACCTCTACCGCGAGGAAGCCATTGTCAGCCGGAGCGAAAGGAAGTAATCACCAGCGCGACGCACCATGAGCCTGCTGCCGGACCAGTTCGTGAAGATGGAGCCGATGCACGATTCGGCGCAGATCGAGTCAATCGGCTTCTGCGAGAACACGAAGCGGCTTTACGTAAAGATGCGCGGGACAGGCGCGCCGACGCTGTGCTTCAGCGGCGTGCCGCGCTTTCGCATCACCGGCCTGATGTCCGCTGCGCGCAAAGACGAGTATTTCAAGAACTTCATCCGGGGCACGTTCATGCACAGGGAGGTCAAGGAACTTCCCGGCCAGCACTGAACTTTCCCCGGCGGTCTTGAACGGCGCGCCCGGCTCCGAAGTCAAAATCCAGGAAGAGTTACAAGAGGCTCCACCGCAATTTTTTCGCGGCGGATTTTTTTGGAACGTGATGGCCCATGCGGAGTCACGACGAAAGAACAAGATCCATGAAAACGACCTGTTACATTCTTCTTCGGAAGTTGATCCCGACACTGGCGCTCGCGGCGCTCCTGAGCGGATGCGTCGTGCCTGAGCACAGGCACTCGGCCAGTTGCGGTCACTATTACAGTGGCGGCCGCTGGTACTACGTGCCGAACCACGTCCACAGCCCCGATTGCGGCCACGTCTTCCGCGGCGGAATCTGGGTGACCATCCGCTAGCAACCCGTGAAGGCGACCGACGCGATTGCCGCAACGATCGCGCGCTTGACGAGTGCGCATCGGTGGACATGTTTTCCACGACAGACAACCTCAACATGAGAAAGGACTTTCCATGAAACTCACCAGTCCCACGATCAAGGACGGCGGCGTGATGCCGAAAAAATACGCCGGCGACGGCCCCGATGTCAGCCCGCCGCTTCACCTCGATGAAATCCCCGCGCAGGCGAAGAGCCTCGCGTTGCTGGTCGATGATCCTGACGCGCCCAAAGGTCCCTTCAACCACTGGGTCGTGTACAACATCGACCCGCATACCCACGACTTCCGCGAAGGCAGCGTGCCCGTCATCGCCGCGCAAGGGCAGAACGATTTTGGTGAGATGCGCTACAACGGGCCACGGCCGCCGTCCGGCGAACACCATTATCATTTCAAGGCGTTCGCGCTCGACTGCATGCTCAACCTGCCCGCGCACCCGCGACACACCGATGTCGAGAAGGCGATGGAGGGCCACGTCCTCGACCAGGCCGAACTGACCGCGCGGTACGCGAAGAACTAGTTAACGCCGGGGTATCAGCGCGGTATCGGAAAAGGTGTGGGAAAACTTTGGGCGGCCGTTCGCGAAGGAACGGCCGCCCAACCTTGGCGGTTCAACCGGTCGATGGTCCGCGGAGGCCTAAGACTTCTTGTGGCACTTCTCGCAGACCTTGCCGTCGTTGGCGGCGGTGACACAGCACTTGTGTTCACACTTCTTGCCGGCTTCAACGGTCGGTTCGCAGCACGGCTTCTTGTCGTCGGAGCGAAGCAGCATCGGCGTGGCGAGCAGCGTCATTGCACAGGCAATTGCGATCAGGGATTTGGTCGTTCTCATACTTTTCCTTCTGCTTTCGATGTGGATTCTCGGCCGCCAGCGAGGCTGACGGCCTGGAAGATTTGATTCGCCGCCGCACCAGCCGTTCAAACAAGCGGTTCGTTGAGATCGCGTCTGAATGACGCGCAGCGCGGAATTTGCTGAAAGCCGAAGCGAAACTTTTCAGCCCGCCACAACCTCGCCCGGCGCAGCTTTCATCGCGTCGGGTTCGAGGCCGAAGCTCTTGCACCATTCGCGATACGCGAACGGAGAGATTTCGCTCGGCTTGATCTCGCTGCGACCGCCCCAGAAGACATTCGTGTAGCTCGCCGGGATGCCCGCCTCGGCCAGGTGCTGGTCGATGGCCGCCTTGTGCGCGAGCACCAGCGCCCTGTCGGTGCCGTGCGCCACGCCCATGACGTTCACGTCGTGGAACTCCGGTCCGCCCTCGCGCCAATAGGCGTGCGTCATGATGTAATGCCGCGCCACTTCGCGCCCCGCCTCGATCTCGCGCCCCGCGGGCACCGCCCAGTGGAACAGCGCGTTGAAGCGCGTCACGCGTTCGCCCGTCGCCAGCGGCTTCACGTGTTCGAGGAAGGTCGAGAAGCGCCCGATGATTTTGCGGCGGTCGAAGTCAGTGGCGGTTTCGAGGAACACGGGCAACGGCACGCCGGCCTCGCGCGCGCGCGCGTCCCAGAGGTTCGGCACCAGTTCGTCCGGCTCGAACTCGCGCTTCAACGCTTCGAGGATGCGCCATTCCAAATCGTTCAGCGTCGTCAGCGCCACGTCGGTGATTTCGCCGGGCACATCGGCGCGCGCACCGGGTTCCATCCCGCGCCGTCGCATGTGGCCGACGCCGAGCGCGAAAAGTTTCTTCGCCGGCATCAGCCGGTAATGGAGCCCGCCGACTTTCTGGAGCAGGAACTCGCAGTGTTTCCGCATCGAGAAACCCTGCGGGACTTTGAGCGTGGTCCAGAGCTTGTATTGCGATCCGGGCGTGGCCGTCTCGGTCGAGCGCGTGACGACGTGGCCGCTGAACGGGTCCTGCTCGAACATGAAATCGAATGCCGCATCGAGCTTGTCCTGCGGCACCTCCCACGCGACGAGCGCGCCCTGGGCGAGGTTGGTGGCGAGCAACGTCTGGCGCACGCGGCGGATCACTCCGGCGCGGAGCATCGCCTGGATGCGTTCGATCACCGTGTCGAGCGGCACGCGGGAGAGCCGCGCGATTTCGCCGAACGGATCGCGCTGAAAGCCCTGCACCTTGTCCTCCGACACGGCGAGGATTTGGGCGTTGATCGGATCGCTGATTTCAACCGGCACAGTCACGGAACTCATGGGGGCAAACGTTAACACGGTGCGGAAGCGTGACGAAACGAATTTTGGCGGAGGCTGGACACGGGTTGGCACGTTGTCGGCATGCTTGCGTCCGACAATCAGCCAGCTATTTTCGGCTCGCCATGCGCATTCTTCTGCCCAGATTTCTCCTGCCGGTGCTCTTGGCTCTCGCGCTTCCATCCCCTGCCGCCGAACCCGGCGGTGATCAGGCGGACAACTCCAAATCCTCGAAGAAACCCAAGGACGACAAGACGCCCTCGAACGTCTCCGTCGCCGACGATCCGCAGACGGCCATCAAAAAGATGCGCGTGACGCCGGGTCTGAAGGTCGAGGTGTGGGCCGCCGAGCCGATGATCGAGAACGCAGTGTCGTTTTCGTTCGATGAACAGGGCCGTTGCTACGTCGCGCAGACGGGCCGGCGCCGCACGTCGGTGTTCGACATCCGCAACTTCCGCGAGTGGGTCGATGCGGACCTCGGCCTGCGCTCGCCGCAGGAGCGCGCGGAGTTTCTCCGGAAGAATGTTTCGCAGGACAACGCCTACTTCATGTCCGCCCTCAGTACCGCCAAGAGCGGCAACTTCGGCGACTTCAACAAGGACGGCCGCATCGATTGGCACGATCTGGAAGTGGAGAGCGAGAGCATCCGGCTGCTTTATCCGAGCGCCGACGGTTCGCACGCCGAGCGCGCCGTTACGTTTGCGGATGGATTCAACTCCATCGTCTCCGGGCTCGGCGCTGGCGTGATGGTTCATCACGGCGACGTTTATTACACGTGCATCCCGGACGTGTGGAAACTGCGCGACGCGAAAGGCGCCGGCGTGGCGGACGTGCGCACCAAACTCCAATCCAACTTCGGCGTCCACATCGCCTACGGCGGCCACGACATGCACGGATTGAAGATGGGCCCCGACGGCAAAATCTACTGGACTATCGCCGACCGCGGCTTCGCCCCGCCGACCGACATCAAGGGCTACGGTTTCACCACCGCGTTCCTGCGCCGCACGTTGCCCGACAGTGGCGCGGTTTATCGCTGCGACCCGGACGGCTCGAACCTCGAAGTCGTTTGCGTCGGCCTGCGCAATCCGCAGGAGCTGGCCTTCGACCAGTTCGGCAACCTCTTCACCGTCGATAACAACGCCGACGGCGGCGACAAGGCGCGCGTCGAATACATCGTCGAGGGCGCGGACTACGGGTGGCGTTACGGCTGGCAGCACTTGCCCAAGCTCGGCGCGTGGAACTCCGAGATGCTCTGGGGCCTGGCGGCGTCGAACACCGCGCTCTACTCGCTGCCGCCGGTCGCGCACGTCACGCACGGCCCGGCGGGCTTCGCGTATTATCCGGGCACGGGCCTGCCGGAGCGGTTCAACGACCACTTCTTCATCGCCGATTTCCCCGGCGGCGTGCGCTACTTCCAGGTGAAACCCGACGGCGCCGGCTTCACCGTGGACAATCCCGACAACTACCTTCAGGACAACAAGCCCGACAACATGGCGGGCAAACTCCTCTGGAACCTCTACCCGACCGACGTGGACTTCCCGCCCGGCGGCGGCATCGCCGTGCTCGACTGGGTTTACGGCTGGGAGAAAACGGGCAAGGGGCGAATCTACCGGCTGCATGATCCGGCGGTGGCGAACGATGTCGCAGCGGCAGAGGTGAAGAAGCTGTTGGCGGAGGGGATGGAGAAGCGAACGGTAGGCGAGCTTTCAAAACTACTTGGCCATCGAGATCAGCGCGTACGCTTGGAAGCACAATGGGAACTCGCGGAACGTATCCTCAAACAAAATGACGACGATGCAAAAGTCACGCTCCAGATACTTTTGGATGCCAGCCTAGTCGCACACGCCATTCATACCGAGGCTGACACACTCGCGAATGTTCACGGGTTATGGGGATTCCGCCAAGTGCTGCCGAAACTTGCCGCGAATGGACGGCGTTCGTCACTTTCACATGCGATGTCGATGTCATCGGCCGTCGTGGCGTTTTCCGCGAACAGATTGAAGCGGGGCGAAGATTACGACCAAGAGCGGTGGGCTCAAGTGGTTCGCAGTCTCGGTGACAAACTTCCGGCGCTGCAAAACAGCTCCAACAACCCGCTATTTTGGAGCCTTACGAACACAGCGATTCCTCGCCCAAGTTTTTTTGCCGCCGAAGGCATTGGAAAAAGATACGCGCACGCCCGCGTTTCGTCGCAGGAAAAGGCCACAGCAGTCGACGCCCTCATTACGATAATTCGCCGAAACGCGGACCACGATCCCTACCTCCGCCACGCCGGCGTTTGCGCGCTGGTGAACATCGGCGACACGAACGCGATCCTCACCGCCGCGCGCGATGGCTCCGCGTCGGTGCGCCTGGCCGCGTTGCTCGCGATGCGCCGGCTGGAGATGCCCGAGGTCGCGATGTTCCTCACCGACGCCGACCCGCGCCTCGTCCTCGAAGCCGCCCGCGCCATCAACGACGCGCCCATCGAGCCCGCGATGCCGCAACTGGCCGCGCTGCTTTCATCCGTTCGTAGCAGTCGAGGTAACGAGACTCCATCTTCCCCGGCAAGCCCAAGCGCCAGTTTGCGGACGAGAGAAGTGAGTCTCGTTACCTCGACTGCTACGGAGGAGTTCACTCTCCGCCGCGCGATCAACGCCAACTTCCGCCTCGGCAAAATTGAGCACGCGCAAAACCTCGTGGCCTTTGCCGAGACCACGAACGCGCCCGAAGCCCTCCGCGTCGAGGCGCTGTCCGCGCTCGGTGATTGGCCCGAGCCGTCCGGCCGCGACCGCGTCGTCGGCCTGTGGCGTCCGCTGCCCAAGCGCGAGGCGCGCGCCGCGAGTCTGCCAATGCGCACCGCGCTCACCGGCATTTTGAAGAGCGCGCCCGGCACCGTGCGCATCGCCGCGATCGAGGCCGCCGCGAAGCTCCAACTCACCGACGCCGCGCCCGATCTCCATGCGCTCGTCGCCGACACCGCCGCCGATGCCGCCGTGCGCATCGCCGCGCTGCGCGCCCTCGCTGCGTTGAAGG
>DATDFH010000011.1:0-2692 GCA_036522715.1 Verrucomicrobiia bacterium | reverse complement strand
GTAGCGATTGAGCAACGCGCGCAACTCGGCGACGACTTCGGGATGCTGCGCGCTCACGTCCTTCGTCTCGGCGGGATCGTCCTGCGTGTTGTAAAGCTGCGGACGGAACTGGTCGGCGTGGGCTTTGCGCACGGCTTGCTTGATCTCATCCACCGGCACGCCCTCGATCCATTTCCACGGGCCTTTGCGGATGGCAAACACGCCGTCGGAACTGTGCACGATCATGTTGTCGCGAATCGGCTTCGACGGCTCGCCGAGAATCGCGAGGAGAAAATTGCGGCTGTCCTCGGCGGCTACCGTCGCGCCGGGCAACGGCTCGCCGACAATCGCCGCCGTCGTCGCGAGGATGTCCGCGAGGCTGATCATCTCTTTGCAGGTCGAACCGGCCGCGGCCTTGCCCGGCCAGCGCACGAGGAACGGCACCTTGAAGCCCCCTTCCCACACGTCGTGCTTGCCGCCGCGCAAGTCGCCGTTGACGCGCAGGCCGGCCTTGAACGCAGCGGTCTGGAGCAGTTGGGAATTCTCCGGCTTGAAAACACCGCCGTTGTCGCTGGAAAAAATCACGAGCGTGTCGAGGATGCGGCCGACGCTGCGGTCGAGTTCGTGAATCCAATCGCCGTAGAGGCCGGCCTTGCTCTGGCCCGCGAGATCCTTGTCGGGCGTGATGGGGTTGTGGACGGCGACGGGCGTGAAGTAGAGGAAGAACGGTTTGTCCTTTGGCTGCTGCTGCATCCACGCGGTTGCCTTGTCGGTGAGCACCTTCATCACGCGTTCGTTTTTCCGGCGCGGCGCGTCGAGGTCGAGGATGCGTCCTGCGCCGCGTCCGCCCTCGGTGTCCTCGGCGTCGTAGGTCTTCTTGAAATCATCCGAGTCAGGCACGGGGCCGGCGATCCTCATGTTCGCGGGAATCTTTCCTTTGCGCAGGCCGTAGACGAAACGGTTCTCGACGAACACGCCCGTGAGATCGCCGTGATTGCTCGGCACGCCGAAGTGATAGTCGAAACCGATGTCGAGCGGCCCCGGCGAAAGTTCGGCCGTGAAGTCCGGCCGCCACTTCGGCGAATCATCCGCCGTGCCGTAGCCGAGATGCCATTTGCCGACCGCCGCCGTCGTGTAGCCGTGCTTCTTGAGCAGCGACGCCATGTTGAGGCGCGTCGTCTCGATGTGCAGCGGCGCGAACGTGCTGAGCACCTCGTGCTTGAGCGACGTGCGCCAGCAGTAGCGCCCCGTCATCACCGAGTAGCGCGTGGGCGAGCACACGGACGACGTGGTGTTCGCGTCGGTGAAGCGCCGGCCCTCCTTCGCAAGCCGGTCAATGTTCGGCGTGCGCACCGGGGCCGGATTCGCTCCGTAGCAACCAGCGCTACCGTAGCCGTAGTCGTCGGAGAGGATGACGATGATGTTCGGGCGGTCGGCGGCGACGACAAGGGTTTGGCCGAAAGAAACGAAAAGAGCTGAAAGGAGGATGAGGATGGGTTTCATGAAAATCTTCGAGGAGCGGACCAACGTGGATATCACTGCTTCGCCTTCTTGCCTTTGCCCTTCCCTTTCGGCTGCGAGTCGGACGCGGTAGGATCATCCTGTTTGCCGAACTTCGCGCGGCGGTCGCGCTCGTGGCGATCGTTCCGGGCGAAAGTTCCCTCACGCACCGGCTCGTGCGCCTTCGCCGCAAGCGCGGTGAGCTTCGCGAGCACGTCGGGCTTTGACGTGGCGAGGTTCCTGGCTTCGCTCGGATCGGTCGCGAGATCGTAGAGTTCCCAGGCGTCGGTCTTCGGCGGCTTCACCGCGCGCCAGTTGCCCTGGCGGATGGCGGTCCAGCCGCTGATTTCCCAATACAGATACTCATGCTGCTTCTGCGCATGGCCGGCGGCGGCCTCGCCGATTAACGTCGGCAAAATGGAAATGCCGTCCACGTCAGCGGGCGCCTTCGCGCCGGCGACTTCGGCGATGGTCGGGAGCAGGTCCGGGAAATAGCCGACGTGATCGCTCACGCCGCCGACCGCGATCTTGCCGGGCCAGCGCGCGATGAACGGCACGCGCACGCCGCCTTCGTAAAGCGTGGTCTTGCGGCCGCGAAATTCCACACCGGTCGTGGGATTCTTGTTCGCCGAATGGACGCCGCGCGGGAATCCCTTCGAGACGAAGTAATCGTTGCCGCCGTTGTCGCCGCTGAAGAAAACGAGCGTGTTCTTCTCGATGCCGAGTTCCTTGATGAGCGCGAGGATTTCGCCGACCTGCCGGTCCACCATCGTGACCATCGCGGCGTAGCGGCGTGCGTCCTCGGGCCACGGCTTGTCCTTGTAGAGCGCCCACGCGGGGTCGGTGTCGGGGATGTTGAAGTTGCCGTGCGGCGGCGTGTAGGGCAGGTAGGCGAAGAACGGCCCCTTGCTGTGCTCGCGGATGAATTTCACCGCTGCGTCGTGGATGACATAATGCGAATAGACCGGCCCCCTCGTGCCACCTTTGTTGCCCGCGAGTGGAACCTCCTCGCTGTTGCGGATGAGATACGGCGGGTAGTAAGTGTGCGCGTGGACCTGGTCGTAGTAGCCGAGGAACACATCGAAGCCGTGCTTCTCCGGCACGCCGGTCGAATCGCGTCCGCCGCAACCCCACTTGCCGAAGCCGCCCGTGGCGTAACCGAGCGGCTTGAGCATCGAGGCGATGGTCACCTCCTCGGCGCGCATCGGCGTGC
>DATDFH010000010.1:0-7560 GCA_036522715.1 Verrucomicrobiia bacterium | reverse complement strand
CGGCCGGCCGCGCGATGACGTGGCAGCTCACCGGCGTGACCAACGAGGCCGTAGTCCGCGAGCGTTACTGGGTGACGTTTCGGCCGGGCGAAGTGCGGACGTGCGCCAATTGCCACGGCATCAACGCGAAGGACCAGGCAGGCAATCCACCGCCGTCGAATCCGCCGCTCGCGTTGCAACAACTCCTCCGCCGCTGGCGCACCAACGCCGCCAACGCCTACACGCTGACCGTCAACAACGGCGCCGGCGGCGGCGCGTGGGGCGCCGGCTCGGTGCTCACCCTCACCGCCAACCCGCCGCCGTCGGGCATGGCGTTCTCGCAGTGGCTCGGCCCCGGCGTGAGCAATGCCACCGCGCCGAGCACGCTGTTCGTGATGCCTGCGGGCGACGCCACCGTGACGGCGCTGTCCACCAATCTGCCGCAGCCGAACATCACCGGTTGGCAGTTCGTAAGCAGCAGCAGCAACTTCCTCTTCAGCGCGCAGGCCGCTACGAACTCGCCGTGGGTTTTGCAATCCTCCTTCGATCTGATCACCTGGTCCGACCTCAGCACCAACCCGCCGGACCTCAACGGCCTCTTGCAACTCGCCATCCCAATCACGCCCGGCGCGACGCAGCAGTTCTACCGGTTCAGGTCGCCGTGAAGAACGAACCTTCCTCGAAAAACGAAACGGGCGGAACCTGCGTTCCGCCCGTCCGAGTTTCAGATTCAATCTCCGCTCACTTCAGCGTCGCAAGCGTTTCCTTCACCTTGGCGAAATTGGGCAGCTCCTTCGGCGTCGGAGTCTGCTCGGCGTATTGCACAACGCCATTCCGGTCGATCACGAACGCCGCGCGCGCGCTCACGGCGCCGAGGCCGACGAGGTCGGGCAACAGGGTGCCGTAGGCTTTCGCCGTTTCCTTGTTGAGGTCGCTGGCGAGCGTGATGCCAATCTTTTCCTTCTGTGCCCAGGCTTCCTGCGCGAAGGGGCTGTCCACGCTGACGCCGATCACGTCGGCATTGAGACCGGTGTAGGCGGAGAGGCCGGCGGTGATGTCGCACATCTCGGTGGTGCACACGCCGGTGAAGGCGAGCGGGAAGAACAGCAGCACGGTGTTCTTCTGGCCGAAGTTGTTCGAGAGTTTCACGTCCACGAGGCCGGAGGCGGTCTTGGACTTGAGGGAGAAGTCGGGGGCTTTGGAGCCGATAGCAATGGGCATAGGTATTTCGAGTTAAGGTTCAATGTTTCAATTCCGCGAGGCGTCCTTGTAGCCGCCGTGCCTGGGAGTGTCAAACGGCGTTTACAATGCGGCCAACACCTCGGCGGCGTGCTCGTCCGGCTTCACCTTCGGCCAGATGTTTTTGATCCGGCCGTCCGGGCTGATGAGGAACGTGACGCGATGCGTGCCGAAATATTTCCGGCCCATGAACTGTTTCTCGCCCCAGACGCAGTACGCGTTGACGATCTTCCGCTCCTCGTCGGCCACGAGTGTGAACGGCAGATTGAACTTCGCGGTGAATTTGTCGTGCGACTTCACGCCGTCGGTGCTGACGCCAAGCACGACGGCTCCTTTCTTCTCGAACTGCTTCCACGCGTCGCGGAAGGCGCATGCTTCTTTCGTGCAACCGGGCGTGTCGTCCTTCGGATAAAAATAGAGCACCACGGCTTTGCCCCTGAGGTCCGAGAGCTTGAGCGTGCCGCCGCCGCTGGTGGGCGCCGTGAAGTCGGGCGCCAGATCGCCGACCTTGAGTTTGAGTTCAGGTTCCTTTGGCATGATGAAATTCAGGAGATGAAAAATGATTTCGCTCACACGACGACGCCAGAATGAATGGTGGGCGCCCCCGAGTCATGCCCCAAATCCCGCTCAGCCGGCGGTGAGTGCTGGACACGGTCAGGCGCGAACGTCCAATTTGGGCGCGGATGAATTTCAGGCGTGTCATCGTGGTCGGCGGCGGAGCGGCAGGTTTTTTCGGGGCGATCGCCTGCGCCGGAGCAGCACGAGGAGTCGAGGTGATCGTGTTGGAAAAGGGCGCGCGGTTTCTCGACAAGGTGCGCATCTCGGGCGGCGGACGTTGCAATGTGACGCACGCGTGTTTCGATCCGCGCGAACTGGCGGCGCGCTTCCCGCGCGGAGGCCGGGCGTTGATCGGACCGTTTCAACGCTTCCAGCCGCGAGACACGGTCGAATGGTTTGAGTCGCGTGGCGTGAAGCTCAAAACCGAAGAGGATGGACGGATGTTTCCGGTCACTGATTCCTCGCAGACGATCATCGATTGCCTGGTTGGAACTGCGCGCGACGCGGGCGTCGAGGTGCGAACGAACACTGGCGTGGAATCAATCCAACGCGGAACCGGCGGCCGATTTGTACTCACACTCGCCAACGGAACAGCCCTGGCCTGCGAGCGGCTGCTGCTGGCGATGGGCGGTTGCCGCGCGGCGGCGGCGGGCCGGCTCGTCGAAACGCTCGGGCATACGTTGGAACCGCCAGTGCCGTCGCTGTTCACATTTCTCATCGAGACGCCGTGGCTACGCGAACTGGCCGGCGTGTCCGTGCAGATGGTGGAGGCTGCGGTGCCGGGGACGGGCTTGCGCGAACGCGGGCCGCTGCTCGTCACCCATTGGGGCGTGAGCGGGCCAGCCATCCTGCGGCTCTCGGCGTGGGGCGCGCGGACGCTGCACGGAATGGATTACCATTTTCCGCTCCACCTCAACTGGCTGCCTGGACTCACTGCGGACGCAATCACCGCCGAATTCGCCGCCAAGCGCCAGCAGCATGGCGCGAGGCAGATTGTGAACACACCGCTTGCGCCGCTTCCGTCCCGGCTTTGGGAGCGGTTGGTCGTGGTTGCCGGTGTGCCGCGTGAGTTGCGTTGGGCTGATCTCTCGCGCGCGGCGCAGCAGCAACTCCTCCGGCATCTCACGCGCACCGAACTTCCTGTCACTGGCAAGAGTTTGAACAAGGACGAGTTCGTGACCTGCGGCGGCGTGCGCCTCGGCGAGGTGAATTTCAAGACCATGGAGAGCCGCGTGTGCCCCGGCCTTTACCTCGCGGGCGAATTGCTGGACATCGACGGTGTCACGGGCGGATTCAATTTCCAGTCCGCGTGGACGACCGGTTGGATCGCCGGCCACGCCATCGCCGCGAGCCTGGTGTGAAGCAATCCGCTACTCTTCGCGAATTCATCCCGCCCCGACGCGTCAAGCTATCCGTGCGACCTACGTTGATTCTTCTGCTGGCGTGCATGTGCCGCGTGCTCGCGGAGCCACTCTATGTGGAGATCGACCAACCCCCGCACGACTACTGGAAGCGCCCGCTCAAGGACCGGTTCACGCTGTTGAAGGCCGACCTCGAAGCCGGGCGTGTCCCGCTCGACCACAGCAGCGAAAAGGCATTTGTCATCAGCGTCCTTCGGGCGTTCCAGATTCCGGCCAGCTCGCAGATGCTCATCTTCTCCACCACGAGCCTCCAGTTACGTTTCATTTCGCCGGCCAACCCGCGCGCGGTGTTCTTCAACGAGGACGTGTACGTGGGCTACATCCCCGGCGCGCGCCTGGAGATCGTGTCGCTCGATCCGGAAGTCGGCGGCATTTTTTACATCTTCGACATCCCGCGCGCCGGCGAGCCGATCCGCGTCGAGCGTTCGGACCGGTGCATGAACTGCCACGCCAGCGACGACACCGGACATGTGCCGGGTCTGGTGATCAAGTCCGTCGTGCCGGGGCCGACGGGCGGGACGCTCGACGCCTTCCGCAAGGAACAGACCGGGCATCAAATCCCTTTCAGCCAGCGCTTCGGCGGCTGGTACGTGACGGGCAAACACGGGATCACCAACCATTGGGGCAACATCGTCGGTCGCCTCTCGCCGCAGGGAATGCAGAAGAATCTCATCCAGCCCGGAACGCGCTTCGACTTCGCGAAATACCCGATGGCGACCAGCGACATTCTCCCGCAACTGGTCCACGAGCATCAGGCGGGGTTCGTCAATCGCGTCGTCGCGGCGGCGTATCGCGCGCGCACACATCTGCACATCGACCAAGGCAAGCTCACGCCCGCACATGCGAAGGAACTCGATGAAGAGGCGAACTCGCTCACGCGCTACGTGCTGTTCGCCGACGAAGTGCCGCTCCCGCCCGGCGGCGTGGAGGGCGATCCGCTCTTCAAGGCCGCGTTCCTGAACAAGCGTCGCGCAGCGGCGAATGGCGCGTCGCTCAAGGATTTCGATTTGCGCACGCGGCTCTTCAAGCACCGGTGCAGCTACATGATTTACAGCGCGGTGTTTCAAGGCCTGCCCTCGGAGATGAAGCAGCGCGTCTATCAGCGCCTTGCCGCGGCGTTGAGCGTGGAGAAGCCCGACAAGGAATACGCCTGCCTGCCCGCGGCGGAGAAGCAGGCCATTCGCGGAATCCTCAAGGCGACGCTGGCCGATTTGCCGAAGGGCTGGTGACGCGACTTGGGAGCGTGCGCGTCTTTCGACCCTGCCCGCTTCGCACTCGTGGGGCCGTGGAAAACAAAAACGGGCGCCCCGTTCCCGGAGCGCCCGTGGGTGAGAATCAGTCAGCGCTTAGTTCGCCTTTTCAGTCTTTTCACCGGCTTCCTTCCAACCGGCAATGCCAGCGGAGAGGTGCTTGATGTTGGTGTAACCGAGCTTCTGCGCTTCCTTGGCCGCCTTGGAGTAGGCGGTGCATTTCGGGCTGCCGCAGTACGCGATGATCAACGCGTCTTTCTGCTTCGGGAGCGCCTCGGCCAGTTTGCCGGGCGCGTAGGCAACGGCTCCGGGGATATGGCCGCTCTTGTAGGTCGCGGCGCTGTTGGCGTCGATGATCGTGGCCTTCTTGGTCCCGAGCAGTGCCTTTACCTCGGTGATGCTGATGTCCGGAAATTCGCCGGCGTAAGCCGTGGCGGCCAGGACTGCGGTGGTGATGAGTGCGAGTAGTTTCTTCATGTGTGTTTGTGGGTTTGTGTTACGGAAATTGCCTCAGACCCGAGGCAAAGCGAGTCCCTCTCGAAGCGAAGGGAGAATTGAAGCCAAGCGCGCCTGGCCGCTGGACCGGGCGCGTTCATGGAGATGCGGTATCGTCATTTAGACTTCGATTACCCAAATTCGATCATCGCGGGGCCAATTTTATTCAAGCCGCACCACAGCCGGCCAGTTGAGTTCGGCCGTCGCGCGTGTATGATTGGCTATGAATACCGTTCCCCTCGCAACGTTCAACGAGTTGGAGCCGGCGCAGCAGTTGCAGGAACGACTCCAACAGGCCGGAATCCAATCCACCCTTCGCGATGAATCAAAACTGGAGCGGTTTTGGTTCATGTCGGACCCGTTGGCCGCCATCCACCTCGGGGTCAGCCAGCCGGACTATTTGCGCGCGCGCGCGATGATCCTCGAATGGGACAAAGCCGACGCGGTGCTCAAAGAGGCCGTGCATTGCCCGGAGTGCAACTCGACGCGGGTCGAATACCCGCAGACGTCTCGGAAATTCGTCACGCCCATGCTGGCCAATGTCCTGATGGTGCTGCGCCTGGCGAAGCGCGAGTTCTATTGCCTGGACTGCCATTTCATGTGCCCGACGTTCGAGCGGCTGGAGCCCGAGCGCGACGCGCTCGGCTGGTCGTACGAGTCGAAGCACTGGCATCCCGAGGCCGGCGGCCGGACACGGCGCTTCCCGAGCCTTGGCAAGGCCTGGCAGTGGGTGACCGGATCGTAGCTGGCGCGTGGCGGTTTCCGCGCGAAGTTTGACCGTCACGAATCGGGCCGCGATTCGGTGAACGCGACAGGCGTGAGGAGTTTCCCGGAGAGTCCTGACGCGGACGGGAGGCGTCTGGGAACTACGCTTGCACTCGCGCCGGGACGTGCTGACATTTTAGGAATGAAACCCGATTCCGGCAGCGAACGTGAAGCGAACGCGCCCTCACCCGTCAGGTTCGCGGCGTTGATGCCCCACGCGCCGATACTCGTTCCGCCGGTCGGCGGCGTCCGGACGAACGAGGCTGCGGCGACGGTGCGGGCGATGGAGGAAGTTGGGCGGCGTCTCGCAGCGAATGCGCCGGAAGCCGTCGTGGTGATCTCGCCGCACGCGCCAAGGTCGGGGAGGAGGTTCGCAATTCTATCCGGTGAACGGCTCGAAGGTTCACTGATCGAGTTCGACGCGCCGGAAGCCGAGGCCGATCTGCCCAACGATGAACCGCTTGCCGCCGCCATCGCCGACGAAGCCCGCACCCGGCACATCGAAACTTGGCGGCCTGACTACCGACGGCTCGACTACGGCGCGCTCGTGCCGCTGTGGCATCTCGTCAGTCAAGGCTGGCACGGGCCGACGGTCGTGCTGGGGTTGAATTATCCGGGCGAAGGCGGCCACACAGAATTGGGTGAAGCGATCGCGGCGGCGGCGCGACGGCTCGGTCAGTTCATCGCGGTGATTGCGAGTGGCGACATGAGTCACCGGCTCAAGCCCGGCGCGCCGTCAGGTTTTCATCCGCGTGCCCAGGCATTCGACTTTGCATTGATCGATTTGTTAAAGCGCGGCGCGTACCGTGAGGTGCCGAAAGTCGATGCGGAGCTTCAGGAGCTCGCGGGTGAAGACGTGATGGATTCGACGACGGCGGCGCTCGCGGCGGTGAACTGGAACGCGTCCGGGCACGAGGTGCTCGGTTACGAGGGGCCGTTCGGCGTCGGCTACGGTGTCGCGATCTTGCACGACACGCGGCCTCCCGCCAGCGACCCGCTTGCTGTCGGCGAACACCGGCAGGCGATCCTCTCCGACGGCGGCGGAGAACACCTGCCCCAGATCGCACGCCGCGCCGTGGAAGCCGCGTTGCGCAGCGATGGCGAAAGCGCGCCGAACTTCACCGGGGGTTACCTCGCATCACGCCGTGGCGTGTTCGTGACGCTTCGTCATCGCTCCGGAGATTTGCGCGGCTGCGTCGGGACGTTGACGCCCAAGCGTCGTGACGTCGTGGAGGAAACCTGGCACGTCGCGCGCGAAGCGGCATTCAGCGACATTCGTTTTCCGCCGGTCAAGGGTCACGAACTGCGCGAACTCGCATTCGAGATCAGCGTGCTGCACGCGCTTGAACCGGTCGCCAGCGAGGAGGAACTCGACCCGTGCTTGTTCGGTGTCGTCGTGCGCGCCGCCGGCGGGCGGCAAGGGGCGCTGTTGCCGGGCATCGACGAAATCGACTCAGTCGCGCACCAACTGCGAATCGCGAGAGAGAAAGCGGGCATCCGGCCCGGCGAGCCGGTCGCCATTGAGCGCTTCCGCGTGGACAAATTCCGCGAGCGGGCAACATCGATTTGAACCAATCACAAACATGGTCGCGCCACTGGACATCGACATCGTTGAATCGGGACATCCGGGCCGATGGTGGGCGATGCAGCCCGACGGGCGGATCGAATGCCGGCTCTGCCCGCGCTTCTGCAAACTCAATGACGGCCAGCGCGGCTTCTGTTTCGTCCGCAAGCGCGCAGGCGACCACATGGTGCTCACCACCTACGGACGGAGCAGCGGCTTCTGCATCGATCCCATCGAGAAGAAACCGCTCAACCATTTCCTGCCCGGCACGAGCGTGCTCTCCTTCGGC
>DATDFH010000009.1:0-6452 GCA_036522715.1 Verrucomicrobiia bacterium | reverse complement strand
GTGCGGCGCGCGCCGGAAACGCGCCGGTGCCGGTCGTGGCGGGAACGGCCGCGGAAAAGGACGTGCCCATCTATCTTGACGGGCTGGGCACCGTGCAGGCGTTCAACACCGTGACGGTGCATGTCCGCGTCGATGGGCAATTGCAAAAGGTCGCTTTCACCGAGGGCCAAGACGTGCGCGCGGGCGACCTGCTGGCGCAGATCGATCCGGAGCCGTTCAAAGCGATGCTCGAACAGGCCGATGCGAAAAAACACGAGGACGAAGCTCAGCTTGCCAACGCGCGAATTCAACTCAACCGCAACGCCGCTTTGCTCGCGCAAAAAATCCTCGCCCAACAGGACTACGACACGCAGAAGGCGCTGGTCGATCAGTTTGAAGCTTCGGTGAGGGCCGACCAGGCTGCCATCGACAACGCCCGCGTCCAGCTCAACTACACCACGATCACGTCGCCCATCGACGGCCGCACCGGCATCCGTCTCGTGGACCAGGGCAACATCGTTCACGCGAACGATCCGAGCGGCCTCGTCGTCATCACCCAACTGCGCCCGATCTCGGTCGTGTTCACACTGCCCGAGCAGACGTTGAACGGGATCAGCGAACAGCGCGCCTCTGGTGAACTTGCTGCTTTGGCCGTCGGCCGCGACAACAAGAGCGTCCTTGGCGAAGGCAAGCTCGCGGTGATCGACAACCAGATCGACACGACGACGGGCACGATCAAACTCAAGGCGACGTTTCCGAATACGGAGCTGCGTCTTTGGCCCGGCCAGTTCGTGAACGTGCGCCTCCTGCTCACCACGCGCAAAAATGGCATCGTGGTCCCCGCCTCCGTCGTCCAGCGCGGGCCGCAAGGACCCTACGCATTCGTGATCGGTGACGACATGTCGGTGCAGATGAAACCCGTGAAGGTCGCGCAGATCGAAGCGGGCGAGGCGTTGATCGACGACGGACTTCGCCCCGGCGAACGCGTCGTGGTCGAGGGGCAATACCGTTTGCAAGCCGGTTCACGCGTCAAGCCGGGCCGGTCCGCAAAATCCGACGAGGCTGACGGCGCGCCCTGACGGTTTCCTTCCGTGAACATCTCCGAGCCATTCATCCGCCGGCCGGTCGCCACGTCGCTGCTGATGGTCGGTGTGGTGCTGATGGGTGCGCTGGGCTATTCGCTGCTGCCGATCTCCGCGCTGCCGCCGGTGGATTTTCCGACGATCCAGGTGACGGCGCAATATCCGGGCGCGAGTCCCGACGTGATGGCGTCGTCGGTGACCACGCCGTTGGAGCGGCAGTTCGGGCAGATCAGCGGGCTGGCGATGATGTCGTCGGTGAGCGCGTTCGGGAATTCGGCGATCACGCTCCAGTTCAATCTCGACCGCGACATCGACGCCGCGGCGCAGGACGTGCAGGCCGCGATCAACGCCGCGAACGGCGTCCTGCCGCGCACGATGCCCAACCCGCCCACCTACAGCAAAGTCAACCCCGCCGACACGCCGATCGTCACGTTGCAAATCACCTCCGAGACGCTCCCGCTGGAGAAGGTCAACGACTTCGCCGACACCGTGCTCGCGCAAAAACTCAGCGAGGTCAGCGGCGTCGGCCTCGTCACCATCGAGGGCAACCAGAAGCCCGCCGTGCGCGTGCGCGTGAATCTCGCCGCGCTCACCTCGCTCGGCCTCGGCATGGAAGACGTGCGCGCCGCGCTCGTGCAGAACAACGTCAACGCGCCCAAGGGCAGCTTTGACGGCAAGCAGCAGTCCTACGCCATCGGCGTGAACGACCAGATTTTTTCCGCCGAGGAATATCGAAACATCATCCTCGCCTATCGCAACAACTCGCCCGTGCGGCTCAAGGACGTCGGCGAAGTTGTGGACAACGTCGAGAACGTGCGCCTCGCCGGCTGGGTGGACGGCAAGCCCGCCGTGATCGTCGATGTGCAACGCCAGCCCGGCGCGAACATCATCGAGACGGCCAACCGCGTGAAAGGTCTGCTACCGAAACTGCGGGCGTCGATTCCGCCGGCGGTCAAAATCTCCACGCTCACCGACCGCACCGAAACCATCCGCGCCTCGGTAGCTGACGTGCAGTTCACACTGCTGCTCACCGTCGCGCTCGTGGTGATGGTGATCTTCGTCTTCCTGCGCAAGCTGTGGGCGACCGTGATCCCAAGCATCGCGCTGCCGCTCGCGGTGCTCGGCACGTTCGGCGTGATGAAGCTCACCGGCTTCAGCCTCGACAACCTTTCGCTGATGGCGCTGACGATCTCGACGGGCTTCGTGGTCGATGACGCGATCGTGATGATCGAGAACATCGTCCGTTTCATCGAGGCGGGCGATCCGCCGCTGGAGGCCGCGCTTAAAGGCGCGAAGCAAATCGGCTTCACCGTCATCTCGCTGACGGTGTCGCTCGTCGCAGTGTTTATTCCATTGCTGTTCATGACGGGCATCGTGGGGCGGTTGTTCCGCGAATTCGCGATCACACTGAGCATCGCGGTGGTGATGTCCGCCATCGTGTCGTTGACGCTGACGCCGATGATGTGCGGGCGCCTGTTGCGCGCGGAGAAAGGCCGCAAGCACGGCCGCTTCTACACTGCGACCGAGCGGATGTTTCAGGCGATGCTCGACGCCTACGACCGCAGCCTGCAATGGGTGTTGCGCCATCAACCGTTCACATTCGGCGTGGCGCTCGTGACGTTGGTCGCTACGATCTGGCTTTACGTCATCGTGCCGAAGGGCCTGTTGCCGCAGCAGGACACCGGATTGATCGTCGGCGTGACGGATGCGGCGCAATCCATTTCGTTCAAGGCGATGGTCGAGCGGCAGCGGCGCATCGCCGAGATCGTGCGCAAGGATCCCGACGTGGTGAGCGTCGCGTCGTTCGTCGGCGCCGGCACGGTCAACGCAACCGTCAACACCGGCCGGCTCTACATCAACCTCAAGCCGCGCAAGCAGCGCCGCGCCAGCGCCACCGAAATCATCGCGCGGCTCCGCGACGCGACGTCAGACGTGGAGGGCATTTCACTTTTCATGCAGGCCGTTCAGGACGTGCAAATCGACAGCCGCGTCAGCCGCACACAGTATCAATACACGTTGCAGGACGCCGACGAAGCCGAGCTGGCCGAGTGGGCGCCCAAACTTCTCGCGCGCCTGCGCACGCTGCCCGCTCTGACCGACGTTGCCACCGACCAGCAATCCGGCGGGTTGCGCGTCCACGTTGAGGTGGACCGCGAGAAGGCCTCGCGCTTCAACGTCCTCCCGCAAGCCATCGACGACACGCTCTACGACGCGTTCGGCCAGCGCCAGGTCTCGACCATCTTCACGCAGCTCAACCAGTATCGCGTCATCCTCGAAGCCGAGCCGCACTTCCAGCTCACGCCGGAGTCGCTGGAAAAAATTTACGTCAAGGCCACCACCGGGCAGATGGTGCCGTTGAGCGCGTTCAGCGAATTGAAAACGCTCACCGCGCCGCTCGCGCTCACGCATCAGGGCCAGTTCCCCGCGGTGACGCTTTCGTTCAACCTGCAACCCGGCAGTTCGCTCGGCGCCGCAGTCGAGGCGATCCAACGGGCCGAGAAGGAAATCAAACTGCCCGACACGGTCGTGCCGATTTTCTCGGGCAGCGCGGCGGAGTTTCGTTCCTCGCTGAAGAGCGAGCCGTTCCTGATCCTCGCAGCCATCGTGGTGATCTACATCGTGCTCGGCGTGCTCTACGAGAGCTACATTCACCCGATCACGATCCTGTCGAGCCTGCCGTCGGCGGGAGTCGGAGCGTTGCTGGCGATGTTGATCTGCGACACCGAACTTTCGCTCATCGCGCTCATCGGGATCATCCTGCTGATCGGCATCGTGAAGAAAAACGCGATCATGATGATCGACTTCGCGCTGGAGGCCGAGCGCGTGGAGGGCCTGCCGCCGGAGAAATCGATCTACCAGGCGTGCCTGCTGCGCTTCCGGCCGATCATGATGACGACCTTTGCCGCGTTGCTGGGCGCGCTGCCGCTGGCGCTCGAACACGGCACCGGCTCCGAATTGCGCCGGCCGATGGGCATCTCGATTGTCGGCGGCTTGCTGCTCTCGCAATTCCTCACGCTCTACACCACGCCGGTGATCTACCTCTACCTCGACCGGCTCGGCAAACGCGTCCGCCGCTGGCGCGCGTCGGTCGGCATACCCGCCGCTGAAGCCGCCGCGGGCACTACTCCCTCCGCGCCGTGAACGTCTCGGGTCCATTCATCCGCCGGCCGGTGGGCACGTCGCTGCTGGCGGCGGGGTTGTTGATGCTGGGCATCGTTGCCTATCACTTCCTGCCGGTCGCTGCGGTGCCGCGCGTGGATTTTCCGATGCTCATCGTGACGGCGACGTTGCCCGGTGCGGACCCGGCGACGACGGCGTCCGCGCTGGCCGCGCCGCTCGAACGCCGCCTAGGCCAGATCGCGGGCGTGACGGAGATGACCTCGATCAGCACGCTGGGCAGTTCGACGGTCACGCTGCAATTCGATTTGAGCCGCAAGGTCGATGACGCCGCGCGCGACGTGCAGGCCGCGATCAACGCCGCCGAGACCGACCTGCCCGCGAACCTGCCGTCGCCGCCGACCTACCGGAAGATCAACCCGGCCGACACGCCGATCATGGTGCTGGCGATGACCTCCGACACGCTGCAAGGCACGGACGTTTACGAGTATGCCGACAACATCATGGCGCAGCACCTCAGCCAGCTCGAAGGCATCAGCCAGGTGATCATCAACGGCGCGGAAAAATCCGCCGTGCGCGTGCAGGTCGATCCGGCGGCGCTGGCCTCGACGGGCTTGAGCCTGGAAGACGTGCGGACGTTTCTCGGACAGGTCAACGTGAACGCGCCGAAAGGTTCATTCGACGGCGAGAATTTTTCCTACACGATCACGAGCAACGATCAACTCAACGAAGCCGAGGGCTACCAGTCACTCATCCTCACACAGCGCAAGGGCGTGCCGATCCAGTTGAGCGCGTTGGGCCGCGTGTTTGACGGCGTGGAGAATGGCCGCCTCGCCGGCTGGTTCGGAACGAAGCGCGCGGTGCTGTTGATCATCTTCAAGCAGCCCGGCGCAAACGTGATCGAGACCGTGGACCGCATCCGCGCCGCCTTGCCGCAGCTCGAACGCTGGCTGCCGCCGTCGGTGAAGATCTCGCAGGTGAGCGACCGCACGACGACGATCCGGGCGTCGTTCTCCGACGTGCAGTTTTCCCTGCTGCTGAGCATCAGCCTCGTGGTGATGGTGATCTTTCTTTTTCTGCGGCGGTTCTGGCCGACGTTCATCGCGAGCGTGACGGTGCCGCTCGCCATTGCGGGCACGCTGGGCGGGATGTATCTGTGCGACTACAGCCTCGACAACCTCTCGTTGATGGCGATCACGATCTCGGTCGGCTTCGTCGTCGATGACGCGATCGTGGTGATCGAAAATGTTTTCCGCTTCATCGAACATGGCGAATCGCCGATGCAGGCGGCGTTCAAGGGCGCGCGGCAAATCGGCTTCACCGTGATCTCGATGAGCGCGTCGCTGGTGGCGGTGTTCATCCCGCTGCTGTTCATGGGCGGATTGATCGGGCGGTTGTTCCACGAGTTCGCGGTCACTTTGAGCCTCGCGATCCTGGTGTCGGGCGTGATCTCGCTGACGCTTACGCCGATGATGTGCTCGCGCTTCCTGCGGCCCGAGTCGGCCTACGCGAGCCGCGGGGCGATCTACCGCGCGTGCGAGCGGGGCTTCAACTGGATGCTCGCGATCTACGAAGGCGGCCTCAAGTGGGTGTTGCGCCACCAGGCGATCACGCTGTTCGTCGCGTTGCTCACGGCGGTCGCAACCGTGTGGCTCTACGGCGCGGTGCCGAAGGGATTTTTCCCGCAACAGGACACGGGTGTCATGTTCGGCACGACCGAGGCGGCGCAGGACATTTCATTCGCCGCGATGAGCAAGCTGCAAGACAAGGTCGCGCGCATCGTCCTCGACGATCCGGCGGTGCTGACGCTCGGCTCGTTCATCGGTGCGACGTCGGGCAGCTCGACGGTGAACAACGGCCGCATGTACGTCACGTTGAAGCCGCTCGCGGAGCGGAAGGTCGGCGCGGAGGTCGTGATCAACCGGCTGCGCAAAAAACTTTCCGAGGTCGGCGGCATCACGTTGTTCCTTCAGGCCGGGCAGGACATCCGCGTCGGCGGGCGCTTCGGCAAGGCACAGTTTCAATATGCTTTGCAGGCGGCCGACTTGAACGATCTCAACCACTGGGTGCCGTTGCTGGTGGAAAAGCTCCGGGAACTCCCGCAACTCCGCGACGTGAACAGCGACCAGCAAACGCGCGGCCTCAAGGCCAACGTCGTCGTGGACCGCGACGCCGCTGCGCGGCTGGGTGTCTCGCCGATCGCCATCGACAACACGCTCTACGACGCGTTCGGCCAGCGGCAGGTCTCGACCATTTACAAGCGATACAACCAGC
>DATDFH010000008.1:0-6406 GCA_036522715.1 Verrucomicrobiia bacterium | reverse complement strand
GGGCGCGCGTCTGGAGGTGGACGTGCATGTCATTCACGGCAACACCAACCGGCTGCGCAATTCCATCCGCGTCGTGAAAGGACTTCAACTGGAGGTCGAGGAAATCGTTTTCAACGGCCTCGCCTCCTCGCTGGCGTTGTTGAACAGCGAACAGAAGGAACTCGGCGCGCTGGTCGTCGACATCGGCGGCGGCACGACCGACTACGCGGTGTATGTCGATGGCGTCATCCGGCACACCGGCGTGCTCGCGTTGGGCGGCGATCATGTCACGAGCGACCTGGCCATCGGCCTCAAGGTCAGCCTCGGCCGCGCCGAGCAACTCAAGATCGACCACGGCTCCGCGATGATCGACGGCGCGGATCTTGGTCCGAAGGTCGAGCTGCCCGGCGAACTGGGCCTGCCCGGCCGATCGATCAACCGCGCGCATCTGCATCGCATCATGTCGCTGCGCGTAGAGGAGATTTTCCAGTTGATCGAACAGGAGTTGCTCGAAGCGAACCTTCTCGATTACCTGCGCGCGGGCGTTTTCCTTTGCGGCGGCGGCGCGCGTATCCCGCACATCGAGAAGGCGGCCGAGCGCGTCTTCGGTCTGCCGGCGTCGCTTGGCCGGACCAATTCGATCAGCGGGCTCAAGTCCGCGCTCGACCAGCCCGAGTTCGCCACCGGCATCGGCCTGGTGAAATTCGGTTCGTTCCAGCACAAGCGCCAGGGCGCGGGCCGCTCGTTGCTTGGCCGGCTGCGCGATTCCCTCGCGTCCGTCTTCAAAGACTAATCCGCGATTTCCATGCAAGACCAACCTGCTCCCACACCCGTTGTTCCTGCCAGCGACGCCGCTTCACCGCGGTTGAAAATCTTCGGAGTGGGCCACGCCGGGGCCAAGATCATCGCCGCGCTGGCCGGCCGGCAATCCAGCGACCACCAACTTTTCATGGTCAACACCGACCCGACCGCGCCAGCCGGGTCGTGGCAGAACATTTTGATCGGCAAAAAGACCACGCGCGGACTCGGCGCCGGCGGAGAACCAGAGCGCGGCCGTCTCGCTGCGGAGGAAGACTTCGCGCGATTGGCGGAAGCTTGTGCCGGTGCGGACCTCGTGATTCTTCTTGCCGGGATGGGCGGCGGGATCGGCACCGGCGCCGCGTCGGTGCTGGCGCGCGCCGCGAAACAGGCTGGCGCGCTCGTGCTCGCGTTCGTCGCCACGCCGTTTGAGTTCGAGGGCCACCGGCGGCTGCGGCTCGCGCAGGCGGGCGTCGAGCATTTGAAACACGAAGCCGACGCCGTCGTCGTCGTGGCGAACGAGAAGATGCTTCATCTCGTGGATGAAGCCGCGACGCTGGAGGAAGGGTTTGCCGCCGCGAACGCACTCCTCGCCGAAGGCGTGCGCAGCGTGGCGCGGATGTTGACCTCGCGGGGATTGATCGACGTGGACTTTGCCAGCCTGGCGACGGTGTTGCGCGGCCGGCACACGCAGAGCGCGCTCGCCATCGCCGACGCGGCTGGACCGGGGCGCGTGAAAAGCGTGGTGGAAAAACTTTTTGCCGGGCCGATGTTCGACCGCGAATCGCTCGCTGCTGCGGACAGCGTGCTGGTGAACATCGTCGGTGGCCCCGACTTGAAGATGACCGAGGTGAACCGGCTGATGAAGGAGCTTCACGCGCATTGCCAGAAGGCGCACGTCGTGGTCGGCGCGGCGCTTGACGCGGAGTTCGCCCAGCGGCTGGAGGTCACGCTCATCGTCTCCGGCCGGGCCGAAGACGCGGGAGAAGAATCGGCGCCCGAAGCGGGCGATGAGTCCGCCAAGGCCGAGTCGCCATCGCGCATCCATGACAAGGAGATCGGCACGGAATTTCTGAAGAAGCCCGAGGCATCGCCGCGGCGGGCCTCGCGCCTCGTGCCGGGGCCGCCGGAACTTTCGGCCGAGAAGCGCGAACAACTGCTCGCCAAACACGTCCGGCCCACTACCCGCGCGCGCCGCAACGGGCCGAAGTTGCAACAGCAGCAACTTCCCCTCGACATCGTCTCCAAGGGCCGTTTTGACAAAAGCGAACCGACCATCCACCACGGGGAGGACCTGGACGTGCCGACTTTCATCCGCCGCGGGGTGGTGTTGAATTGAGGACGTCGGTTCTTACTCGTTCTCCTACTCCTACTCTCCTTCGCGTGTCGGGCGAGAGTATGAGTAGGAGTAAGAGAACGAGTATGAGGTGAAGGGCGGGGACGCGTGGCGGTGGCTCAGAATTGATTTCCTCTCTCGTTCGGTTCGCTGATACTCTCCGGGATGCTGACGCCGACGCTGGCCTTGGTGGCAATGGTTGTATTTGCCGGCGCCAGCTTCTTCTTCGCGCTGGCCGAGACGGCGCTTTCTTCGCTGGGCAAATGGCAAGTGCGCCAGCTCGTCGAGCGCGACCCCGGACGCGGCCGCATCGTCGAGCAACTGCTTGCGCAACCGCAGGACGTGCTCGCCACCATCGTGCTCGGCAACACCGTCGCCAACACCGCGCTGGTCACGCTCGCGCTGTGGATGGTCTTTCACGCCAACTGGCCCATCGCCTGGACGCTCGCTGGGACGTTGGTGTTGATGATCGTCGGTTGCGAAGTCGCGCCCAAGACGCTCGCCGTGCGCGTGCCCGACCTCTGGGCCGTGCGCGTCGCGCCGCCGATGCGCACCTTGCTCATGTTCTCCAAGCCGCTGCGGCACGTCGCACAGGCTTTCAACTCAATGTTGTTGAGCGTCGCCATTCCCGCGTCCGTGAAGCCGCTCACCGGCCTGAATGATCAGGACTATCGCGAACTGCTCGACCTCGCGCATCAGCACGGCGCGCTCGGCCAGACCGAAAAGGAAATCATCCTCCAGATCGTCAGCCTTGATGAACGCACCGTGAGGGAAGTAATGACGCCGCGCGCGCGCATGGCGTGCATTCCCGACGACCTGTCGATCGACGACATGATTGCCGCGGCGCGCAGGTTCAAACACCGCCGCCTGCCCATGTACGACGAGACGCCCGACACCATCGTGGGCGTGCTCGACACCCGCGCGCTGTTGCTTGATCCGCACATCGACCTCGCCGATGCCATCGAGTTTCCGTCGTTTGTGCCGGAGACGATGAATCTGTTGCAACTGCTCAAGAGCCTCCAGCGTCAGGGCCGCGGCATGGCGGTGGTGATGGACGAATACGGCGGCACCGCCGGCGTGGTGACGCTCGAAGACATTCTCGGCGTGGTCCTCGGCCGTGCGCGACGCGAGAGCGAGACGCAGGGATTCGTGATGGAAAAACTCGGGGCCGGCCGCTGGCGCGTCAGCGGCACAATGCGGCTGGACGATTTCCGCCGCGAGTATCCCGCGCTCGGCGAGGTTGATGAAGTGGACACAATGGGCGGCCTGATGGTTGCGCAGCTGGAGTGTGTGCCGGCGCCCGGCCAGTCGGTCAACTTCCGCGGCCTGAAGCTCACCGCGCAACAGGCTGACGAACGCCGTGTGCGCGAACTGCTCGTCGAAACCACGGACCGGAAGGGAGGCGTGTAATGCTGCACGGCATGACTTTCCTGCTGGTGGTGGGCGCGTTCCTCGCGCTGTCGTTCCTGTTCTCCGGCATGGAGGCGGGCGTGGCCGCACTAAGCCGGTTGCGCATCCGGCATCGGATGAAGACCGGCGACGCGCGCGCGGCAGTGTTGCACGGCTTCATGGAAAACCCGGAGAACTTTCTGTGGACGATCCTCGTCGGAAACACGCTCGCCAATTTCGCCGCCGTCACGCTGCTGGTGAACTGGCTCATGGATTCGTTCATCCACCGGCGTGGCTGGCTGCTGTTCGGACTCGCGGCGTTGGTGGTTTTGCTCTTCACGCTTTTTGAGCTGTTGCCGAAAATGTTGTTCCGCACCTTTCCGAACCGGCTGTGCCTGGCGCTGGCGCGGCCGTTTCGCGCGGTGCACTTCGCGCTCTCTCCGTTGGTGGCCGGGATCGAACGGCTCTCGGAGCGGCTGGTGCGGCTGACCGGCGTGCAGGCGTTCAAGGGCCATTTCTTCGGCACGCGCGAGGAGTTGCGCTTCGTCATGCAGGAAAGCGCCGCCGCGCTCACCAGCGAGGAACGTGCGATGGTCAACCGCGTGCTCGATCTGCAAAACCTCACCGTCGGACAGCTCGTGCTGCCACTCGAAAAGGCGGTGACCGTCGAGGCCGGCGCAACCGCGGCGGAGGTCATCCGACTGTGTCGCGACCACAAGATCGGGCGGCTGCCCGTCTGGCAGAGCGACGGGCAATCGCGCCGCATCGTCGGCGTCGTGCGATTGAACGCCGTGCTCTTTTCACCCGATGGCGGAGAGGGCCGCCGCGCCGCGGATTTCGTGCAGCCCGCGGTGTTCGTCGAAGAGGGCCTTCGCTTGGAGTTGGCGCTGGACCGCCTGCGTCGCGCCGGCCAGCGCGTGGCCGTGGTCGTGGGCGCCGACGGCCGCGAGCGCGGGTTGATCGGGATGCAGGACATTTTGAAGTTCGTCTTCGGCGAAGTGCCGCAGTGATTTTCGAACCGCAGATGAACGCAGATGAACGCAGATAAAACACTCCTGACCAACGCGTCGCGCGCAGCAGCACACCTCCGAACAGGCGAAGGTTTTTTTCGGCCTGAGCCTTCTCTGCATCTGCGTTCATCTGCGTTCATCTGCGGTTCGCTCCCGCGTCTTGGAATGACATGACCGACACCGAGACATTGCTGCTGAAGGTGATGGGCGGATTCGCCCTCGTGCTGCTCAACGGCTTTTTCGTCGCCGCCGAGTTCGCGTTCATCCGGCTGCGCGACACGCAGATCGAGGCGCTCATCGCCAAAGGCTCACGCCGCGCCCGGCTCGCGCGCGCAATGTCGCAGAACATCGAGGCCTGCATCAGCGCCACGCAGCTTGGCATCACGTTATGCAGCCTCGGCCTGGGCGCGCTGCTCGAACCGCTCTTCAGCGACCTGCTCGATCCGGCGTTCAAATTGTTCCGCATCCACTCCGAGGAAGCCCAGCACACGATCGCCTTTCTCGTCGGCTTCCTGACCAACACGTTTCTCCTCACCGTCCTCGGCGAACTCGTCCCCAAATCGGTCGCCAACCGCCGCACGCTTCAGACCTCGCTCTGGATCGCGTGGCCATTGACAATCTTTTATCGCATCAGCTACCCGCTGATCTGGGCGTTGAACCGTTCCTCGGAGTGGGTGCTCGCGCGCCTGGGCATCCAGCCGCTGACCGAATCCGAGCGCGGGCACTCGGAGGAGGAGTTGCGCCTGCTGGTCACCTCCTCGCGGGGGAAGGTCAGCGCCACCAAGCTCGGCCGCGACATCATCATCAACGCCCTCGACCTCAAGCGCCGCGTCGTGCGCGAGGTCATGCGCCCGCGCAAGGAGATCCTCGCCCTCGACACCGAGGCCAGCCTCGCCGAGTGCATGGACGTGGCCGAGGAGACCCGTTACTCACGCTTCCCGCTCTGCGTCGGCGGCGATCTCGACCAGACCCTCGGCGTCGTCCATGTGAAAGACCTTTACGCGATGCGGCTCAAGGCCAGGCGCGGCGCGGACCTCGCGGGGGTGGCCAAGAAAATCATCTTTGTCCCCGAGACCGCGCGGCTCGAACGGCTGCTCGGCCTGTTTCTCGAACGCAAACTCCACTTCGCGCTGGTCATCGACGAATACGGCATGACCACGGGCATGGCGACGCTCGAAAATATTCTCGAGGAACTCGTCGGCCAGATTCAGGACGAGTTCGATGTCGAGAAGCCGCTGGCCGAGAAGAAGGGCGAGCACGTGTGGGAATTGTCCGGCGCGCTGCCGTTGCACGAGTTGAGCGACCTCGTGGGCGAGCCACTGGCCGAGGAGGGCATCACCACCACCAACGGCCTGGTCACCCGCCGCCTCGGCGGCTTCGCCAAGCCGGGTGACAAACTCGTGCTCGGCAACTACGAACTGGCCGTCGAGGAAACCGATGGCCCACGCGTGACGCGGCTCAAGCTCGCGCGACGCGCCGAGCCGGCCGCGACAGGATAGGCAGGATTTACAGGATGCAGACACAGACCTATGCCCGCTTCCCATCCTGTCGATCGTGCTGATCTTCTCGTTCACCCCACGAGCGTCCATTGAGGTGAAGGAATTCAGTTCGCGCTACCGGAAAACCCCCTCACCTCTCCGCCTTGGGTGCCCGGAAAGCGGACACCGTTCCCGCCACCGTCCTCTTGTGCGACAGTGAGGACACTTACGAAGTCATTTTATGCCCCGACGGCGTCGCGTCGTCGGGCTACGGCACGGCGTTGTCGGGCTACGGCACGGCGTTGTCGGGCTACGGCGCGGCGTTGTCGGGCTACGGCACGGCGTTGTCGGGCTACGGCGCGGCGTCGTCGGGCTACGGCGTCGCGTTGTCGGGCTACGGCGCGGCGTAGCCCGAC
>DATDFH010000007.1:0-6079 GCA_036522715.1 Verrucomicrobiia bacterium | reverse complement strand
GACCTAGGTTCCCCGGAGCGCGCGCAACTCGTGAAGGATTGGGAGGAAGTCTTGAACGACCTCGAAACCGAGCCAGCCCGATGCCGCGACCGGCTGGATTGGGTGGCGAAACTGGCGTTGCTCCGCGAGTTTCAAGCCAGTGAAAAAGTTGCGGACGACGATCCGCTGCTGCGCGCGCTGGACCTCGCCTATCACCAACTCGACCCGGAGCAGGGGCTTTATTTCGGCATCGAGAAGGGCGGCACGCTGCGCGGAGTTCCCCCGGAAAGCGCGGTCGTAAACGCGGTTCACGAGCCGCCGTCGAGCACGCGCGCCTACGTCCGCGGCAAGTGCGTGCAAAAATTTCCCGACGCAATCCTCGGCGCGCAGTGGGACCATGTGACGTTGCAAGGACGCGAATGGCCGCTGAAGATTTCCCTGCTGGATTTGTTCGCCAGCGAGGACGTGTTGCGTTACCGTCAGGCCATCGACGCGGCCGGCTCGCCCGACGATTTGCGGACGCTGCTGGCTGTGTCATCGTAATCGCAGAAGCCTATGCCTGACCAAGTTCAGAAAACCCGCCCGACGGCGCCCGGTCCCAGCGGAGGTGGCGACGGACCCAGCGCGCCCAAGGTGGACAAGCCGAACACGGAGGAATTGCTCAAGCGGATGCGCAAGGTCGATCCCGACCAGGCCCGGCGCTATCGCCAACGCACCGGGGAATGAGCGATCCGCTGCCCATCGCCGGGGACTTCCTCTCGCTGCTGGCGCAACAGCGGGTTTCGCCGTTGAAAATCCTCGACTCGCCCGCTGCGCCGCAACAGACGCAGGCGACGACGGTCTTCGCGTTTCAATTCGCCGAAGGCGTGCTCATGGTCGGCGACCGCCGCGCCACCGCCGGCAACGTCATCGTCACCGACCAGATCGAAAAGGTGATCGAGATCGACTCGACCTCGCTGCTGGCCATCGCGGGCGTGCCGGCCACGGCGTTCGAGATGGCGCGCGTGCTGCAAACTTCCTTCGAGTATTATCGCCGGAGCCAGTTGCAGGTGTTGAGCCTCCCGGCCAAAGTTCGCGCGCTCGCGCGGCTGCTGCGCGAGAACCTCCCGATGACGATGCAAGGCATCGGCGTCGTGGTGCCGCTCTTCGCCGGGGTGGATCACTCGGTCAATCCGCCCAGGCCGCAAATTTTTTTCTACGATCCGCTCGGCGCGCAGTTTCAAGCCGTCGGTTTCGCGGCGTCGGGCTCCGGCGCGGCGACGATCCGCAGCATCCTTCATTTTCAGGACCGCTACAGCCAGCCGCGGCAATCGGAGCTGTCGCTGCCCGAGGCGGTGAAGTTTGCCTTGCGGGTGTTGATGGCGGCGGCGGAGTTCGACTCGGCGACGGGCGGCGTTGATCCATTGAAGCAGACCTACGCGACGATGAAGGTGCTGCGCGCCGACGGCGTGACCACCATCAGTAGCGAGGAACAGGCGCAACATCTGGCAGCATGACTGAGGAACCCTATCGTTGGCTCGAAGCGGTGGCGAACCGGCGCGACTACGTGCGCGACCAACTCAAGGGTGGCTCGCCGGTGTTCGCGGCGTGCCTGCCCGATGGCATCCTGCTGCTCGGCGTCGGCAGCGGGCAATCGAAGGTGTTCGAGCTGTTCGACCGCCATGCGGTCGCCGGCCTTGGTCATCCGGCGGACATCGAGAAGCTGCGCCAGGCGGCGATCGATGCGGCGCACATGGAGGCCTTCACGCGCGCGCCCGAGGACGTGAGCTTGCGGCGGCTCGTGGGCTTCGGCATCAGCCCGCAACTCAAGACGAACTTCGAGCAGATTTTCAGCGCGCCGTTTCTGGTGGAGTTGCTCTTCGCCGAGGTCGCCGCCGAGCCGGGGCATGATCTCGTCGTGCGCCTGCACTTCGACGGCGGATTTCAAGTTCACACGCAAGGCGTCGTCGTCGCCGCCAACGCGCCTGAGCCGGAGAAGGCCGCGCAGGATTGGTTGAACTCTGCGCTCGCCGGCAAATGGAGCCGTGCGACAGTTGCGGAGTTGCTGCTCCAAGCATGGTGGTGCCTGACCGAAAACAAGCCGTTCGACGAAAACATTCCCGCTGAAGCGGAGCGCCGCGACGGTTGGCGCAAAGCTGTCGAGGGTCGCGTGGTCGAGGTGGGCTGGCTCGCACGTTCCGGCGCCGGCCGTGCGCGCTTCGAGTCACTCAAGCTCGCGGAGGTCGGCTTGTGAACCCGCGCGGATGCGGGCACCTTGGACCATGAACCGCATCGTCGGCCTCGAAACGGAATACGGCTGCCTGACCACAGAGAACGCCGGGCCGCCGGGGGTCATCGGGCGCGTGCGCAATTGGATTTTCGACAAGCAGCTCTACGGACTGGCCGACCTTCACCAGCGCGACTGGGACGAGCCGGCGGGCAACGGCGGCTTCCTCTTCAACGGCGGGCGCGTCTATGTGGACATGGGGCACCTCGAATACTGCACGCCCGAATGCCTCTCGCTCATTGATGTCCTGCGCTTCGACCGCGCCGGTGACGCGATCCTTCAGCGTGCGCTGCGCGACCTGCGCATCGCCGACCAGGTCAGCTTCATCCGCAACAACGTCGATCACTACTCGGGCGCGACCTTCGGCTGCCACGAAAACTATCTCGTTCGCCGCACGGCGCCATTGAGTGAAGGCAATGTCCTCTCGCTGCTGGCGTTCCTGACGCTGCGCACGCTTTTCTGCGGCGCGGGTCGGGTCGGTTCGACGGCGGCGGCGGACCTGCGCGCCGAGCGCAGCCGCAATTCGGTGGACACGCAGTTTCAAATCAGCCAGCGAGCGGACTACATCAACAACGACCTCTTCGAGTGGGTGCAATTCAACCGCGCGATCATCAATACGCGCGATGAACCGCTGGCCGACGCGCGCCGCTACCGGCGCCTGCACCTTTTGCACGGCGACACGAACGTGCTGCCGACTTCCCTGCTGCTGAAAGTGGGCACCACCGCGCTGATGCTGGACCTGCTGGAACTGGATCATTTGCCGAAGCTCGCGCTCGACGATGCCGTGATGACCTTCCGCAACATTTCGCACCAACCGGATGGACCGTGGCTCGTCGTGCTCTCGGGAGGGCGCTGCGTGGACAGCATCGAGCTTCTCTTCCAGTTCCACGAGCGTGCCGCGAGCGAGTTCAAGGGCCGCGACGCGGAGACGGACATCCTGCTGCGCATCTGGGCCGAGACGATGAAGTCGCTGGCTGCCGATCCGCAACTGCTGGTCGGGCAGGTGGATTGGATCACCAAGCGGTGGCTCTTTGAACAATTCATGGAACACGAGAAGATCGAGTGGTCCGACCCGTGGCTGAAATCTCAGGACTTGGAGTTTCACCACATTGATCCGGCGCGCAGCCTCGGGCAAACGCTGGACCGGACGCCTGCGGACTGGCAGTTGGAGCCGAAGGACATCACGCGTGCGACGGCCTGTCCGCCCGTGAACACCCGCGCCGGCGCTCGCTCGCACTTGATGCATCTCCTCAAGTATCAGACCATCCGCTACTATGTGGACTGGGAGGTGATTGATGCGGAAGGGTTCAACTCACTGAATCTGCTGAACCCGTTCGATCCCGCGCCCAGCGAGGCCGAGGTGTGGAGCCGGCAATTCAATCCGCGGAACGATTTGGAGTGAAAGGGTTGCCCGGCCGCCTCCCGTGGTCGCAAGATACTGTTGCCAAAGAGGGCGTTGACACGTCGGGTTGTGGTGCTTAACCTCATTCTCGTTCGGCGTTGAAATGAACCTTATCCGCATCTGTTTGATCGTGGCGATTGTGGCCGGCTTGGGCGCGGCCGGCATCTCTCATTTCCAGCTCGACAAGAAAATCCACGATCTGATCGGCGAGCGCGACCAGAACGCGAAGGACCGCGACACTGCGCGGGCCGCGCAGAAGACCGCGGAGGATGAGCGCGACAAGACGAAGAAGGAACTGGAGACGACTACGGCCGAGTTGACCACCACCAAGAGCCAACTCACTGAATCGCAAGCCAATCTGGCCGCTGCTCAAGATCGTGAGAAGAAGGCGACGGACGCCCTCACCAGGGCGAACGCTGCGAACAAGACGATGCAAGAAGAAGTCTCCGGCTGGCGCGGGCTGAAGAAGACTCTCGCGGACGTGACGAAGACCCTGGCGGATTATCCGAAGCTCAAGGACGAGCGCGACACGCTGGAAGGCGAGAACAAGATCCTGAGCCGGCGCGTGGACAAGATGGGCAAGGAACTGGCGGAGTTGCGCGGCGAGGAACTTCCCCCCGTCGAACTTCCCCAGGGCCTCAAGGGCAAGATCGTGCAGGTCGATCCCAAGTTTGATTTCGTGGTGCTCAACATCGGCGGCAACGACGGCGTGCTCGAGCGCGGCGAGTTGCTCATCAACCGCAAGGGCCGCCTGATCGGCAAGGTCCGCGTCAGCAGCGTCATGCCGGACAAGTGCGTCGCCAACGTACTGCGCGCCTGGAAACAGGACGAGCCGTTCGAGGGCGACGAAGTGCTTTACTAAAATGCAGAAGGCAGTCCAAAAGTTTTTCTGGCTGGCGCTGCTGCTGGTGGCGGGAACGATCTTCGTCGGCTGCGCGTCGGACGATGAAATCCAAAACGCTTCCTCGCGTCCTTGGAACACTCCGAAGGGTTGGGAGACAGGGTTTCCGACGGGTCTGACGGAAGGGCGTTAGCCGCCAGCCTATTTCGCGAATTCCACGACCCGCGTCTCACGGATCACGGTCACGCGGATCTGTCCTGGATACTGCAATTCATCCTCGATTCTCCGCACGATGTTTCGCGTCAGCGCGTGAGCCTGTTCATCCGTGATCTTGTCCGGCTGAACGAAGATGCGCAGTTCGCGGCCCGCGGAAACGGCGTAGGCTTTTTCAACTCCCGGGAAACTCAGGCTGAGCCGCTCCAAATCCTCGAGCCGCTTGATGTAGGTCGTCATCGTTTCCGAACGCGCACCCGGCCGGGCGCCGCTGATCGCGTCGGCCGCGCTGACGATGATGCCGAGCGGGCCGTCGTGCGGCACTTCGTCGTGGTGCGAGGCGACGGCGTTCACCACCACGGGCGACTCGCCATGGCGTTTGATGAGGTCGGCACCGACGATGGCGTGCGGTCCCTCAACCTCGTGACTGACGGCCTTGCCGATGTCGTGCAGCAAGCCGGCGCGTTTGGCGCTCGCCACGTCGAGGCCGAGTTCCGCCGCCATCAAGCCTGTCAAATGCGCCACTTCGACCGAGTGGTCGAGAATGTTCTGCGAGTAACTCATCCGGAAGTGCAGCCGGCCCAGCAGCCGCACGATTTCGTCGTGCATGGGGGGAAGGCCCAGCTTGTTGATCGCTTCGTGGCCGAGCCGCGAGATGTTCTCGTCCATCTCCTGCGTCACCTTCGCGACGACTTCCTCGACACGTGTCGGGTGGATGCGCCCGTCGAGGATCAGCCGTTGCATCGACTCGCGTGCGATTTCGCGGCGCACCGGATCAAAGCCGGAAAGCACGACGGCATTTGGTGTGTCGTCAATCAACACCGTTACGCCGGTCACAGCCTCGAAGGCGCGGATGTTGCGTCCTTCGCGGCCGATGATGCGGCCTTTCAACTCCGGGTCCGTCAGTGAAATCGTCGAGGTGGTCGTCTCGAAAGTGTGGTCGGCGGCGTAGCGTTGGATTGCGAGGCTGATGATGCGGCGGGCCTTGTCTTCGGCCTGCGCCTTGGCGCAATCGACAATCTTCCGGGTCACATCGGCGGCATCGCGCAATGCGGTCTGTTCGACTTCCGCGACCAACTGCGCCCGGGCCTCGGCCTCCGTGAGCCGAGCGACCTCCTGCAACCGCACGCTGTGTTCCTGCGTGAGTTTTTCGGCTTCGGCCAGGCGCCGGTCGAGTTCGGCGGACTTGGCGGTGCAGGCGTCCTTCTGCGCGCGCACGCTCCGCTCGTCGGCGACCATGTTTTCAAGTTGGCGGTTTATGAGCGACTCGCGCTGTGCGAGGCGGCCTTCGAGTTCGGCCAGTTCCTTGCGGCGGGCGGAAAAGTTCTGCTCGGTTTCCTCGCGAAGTTTGAGGGCTTCCTCGTTGGCCTTCAACCTC
>DATDFH010000006.1:0-9612 GCA_036522715.1 Verrucomicrobiia bacterium | reverse complement strand
GTCGAGATGTTGAAGGTGTTGAGCCGGTCGCCGCCGGTGCCGCACACGTCGATGATTTCGCGCGCGCGAGTGGCCGGGCTGAGTTGTGGCCGGACGCTGCGGTCGCGAAGCTGCCGGGCGAAGGCGATGATTTCCGCCGCCGTCTCACCTTTTTTCGCGAGCGCCACGAGGAAGTCGGTCTTGAGTTCGACCGGAACCTGTTCGGCGGTGAGTGCCTCGACGGCCTTCGCCACTTGCGCGTCGGCGAGGTGGTGTCCGGCTTTGACGGTTTTGAGCAGGTCCGTGAGCACGGCGGGACTGTAGGGAACGTGGCATTGGTCGCAAGCCCGTTAACCTGCATGGCGCGCGAAGAAATTCGTGCATCGGCCGGTGCGCTCTGTCATTAAGAGGGGCACCGCAACGAAGCCGGTTCAACTTATGGCAAAAAGCAAAGCCGCCCGCGCCGTGAAATGGCTCGTGACCCTCGCCGTCCTCGGCGGCGCGGGCTTCTACGGCTGGCGTTATTGGGACAAACAGAACGAGGACAAGGCCCGGCCGCAATTCACCACCGCGAAAATCGAGCGCGGCGACCTCGTCCAGATGGTCACGGCGTCAGGCACGTTGAATCCCGTCGTCAACGTGCAGGTCGGCAGCCAGATCTCCGGCCAGATCAAGAAGCTCAACGCGGACTTCAATTCGAAGGTGAAAGCCGGCGACCTCGTCGCGCAGATCGACCCCGCGACCTACCAGACGCGCCTGCTCCAAAACGAAGCCGACCTCGCCAGCGCCAAGGCCGCGCGCCAGCTCGCCGAGGTCAATGCCCGCCGCGCCGAGCAACTCGTCCGGGAGAAACTCATCTCGCAATCCGACTTCGACACGGCCGAAGCCAACCTCGAACAGGCCAAGGCGCAGGTGCTGCAACGTCAGGCGCAAGTGGACAGCACCAAGGTCGATCTCGCCCGGTGCGACATCTTCGCGCCCATCGACGGCATCGTCATCGACCGCAAGGTGGATGTGGGTCAGACGGTTGCCGCCAGCCTCAATGCGCCCGTCCTATTCCAGATTGCCAATGACCTCGCCAAAATGCAGATCGACGCCAACGTCGCCGAGGCCGACATCGGCAACGTGGTGACCAACCAGGATACGAAGTTTACCGTCGATGCCTTTCCCGGCCGCGACTTCATGGGCAAGGTCGTCCAGGTCCGCAACGCGCCGCAGACTGTGCAGAACGTCGTCTCGTACGATACGATCATCGAGGTGGACAACAGCGACTTGAAGCTCAAACCCGGCATGACCGCCAACGTGCAGATCATCACCTCCAAGAAGGAAGGCGCGGTGCGCATCCCGAATTCCGCGCTGCGCTTCCGTCCGCCGGCGGGCGCAGTTCCAGCGAGCAGTGTCGGCGGCGGCGCCCTTACCTCCGCCGGGGAAGCCGTTCCGCAAACGCCCGAGGCAATGATCGTCAAGGTGAAGGAACTGCGTGAGAAGGGCGAGCAGCTGGGCGAGCAGATGCGCGCGAAATTCCGTGAGATGATGCAGGCGGGTGTGATCAAGCCGGAGCAGTTGGGATTGAGCAGCACGGAGGGCAGTGGCGGCGGGAGAACCTCTAGTGGTGGTTCCGGCGGACCGCGCATGTCGAGCGGCGGGGGCGGTGGCAAGAAAGGCGGCGGTGGTGGCGGCGGTTCGCGCCGCGCTGTCGATCGTCCGGCTACGCGCACGATTTACGTCGTGGACAGTTCGCTCAACTCGACCAACGTCACCGTGGCGGACTTGAAGCCGTTGGTGATCAAGACAGGGATCACCGACGGCATTTACACCGAGGTGCTCGACGGCTTGAAGGACGGCGACGTGATCGTGACCGGGCAGGTGATCGCGCAGTCCGCGTCGCAGCGGCCGACCAATCCATTTGGCGGAAGCAGCTTCGGCCGCGGGCCGCGGTGAAGTGGCCGCCGACGCAACGAAGCGGACTTCGTGTGAAAGCCATTCGCGTCCATCAGCACGGCGGGCCTGAAGTCCTCAAGCTCGAGGAAGTCGTCACGCCGCAGCCCGTCGCCGGGCAGGTGCTCGTGCGCCTCCGCGCCGTGGGTGTCAATCCGGTTGAGACTTACATCCGCTCCGGCAACTACGCGCGCAAAGAGCCGCTGCCGTACACGCCCGGCAGCGACGCGGCGGGTGTCGTGGAGGCGATTGGGCCGGGCGTGAAACGGTTCAAGGCCGGAGATCGCGTATATGTATATGGCAGCGTGACGGGCGCGTACGCGGAACTCGCGCTGTGCAACGAGACGCAAGTCCACCCGCTGCCGGCGAAGACGACGTTTCAACAGGGCGCGGCGCTTGGCGTGCCGTACGCCACGGCGCACCGCGCGCTCTTCCATCGCGGGCAGGCGAAATCGGGCGAGACGGTTCTGATTCACGGCGCAAGCGGCGGCGTCGGCCAGGCCGCGGTGCAACTCGCCCGCGCCGCCGGCCTCATCGTCATCGGCACCGCGGGCACCGAGGCAGGCCGCAACTTCGTGACGGGGCAGGGCGCGCATCACGTGCTCGATCATCGTAAGGCCGACTACCTCGCCGACGTGATGAAACTCACCGACGGCCGCGGCGTGGACTTGATCATCGAAATGCTCGCCAACGTGAACCTCGGCAAGGACCTCACCGTGCTGGCGAAGTCCGGCCGCGTGATGGTCGTCGGCAGCCGCGGCCCGGTCGAGATCAATCCGCGCGACACCATGCTCCGCGACGCGGACATCCGCGGCATGACGCTCTTCAACACGAGCGAGGCGGAGCTGGCGGACATTCACGCCGCCTTGCGCGCGGGTCTGGAAGCCGGCACGTTGCGCCCGGTGATCGCCCAGGAATTCAAACTTGCCGATGCGCCGCGCGCACACGAAGCGGTGATGCAGGATGGAAAGTTGGGCAAAATCATTCTCGCACCGTAACTGTTCTATAGCCACGTGGTATGTCCGACGCATTTTGCGATCTTTGCGCTGAAGTCGAGCGTGCGACAGCTTTCCTTCATGAACTGGATAAATGCCGTCCGCATTACCAGCGTGTGCTCGATTACATTAACGCTCATCCCGAGGAGCGCGACGAGATGGCCGCAGCCCTGAGTGGTAGTTTCTACGGAAGGCCTGGCGCCGCACGAGCCAGTGTCTACATGTTGCAGTTCCTGATGCAGTCGTTGAAGTGGCCCGAGGTGCGGGTTGCAGCCGAGGAACGATGGAACGACGGTGGGAACCACTTTTATGATTGCGAGATGAAAAGCTTGCTTGCGATTTATGGCATCGAATGACACGGGGCCTTCCGAGAGCAGCGACCAAGCTGCGACCATGAACATTGAGCATTCGACATCGACCGTCGAACATCGAGTGCTGCGGGCAGCCGTGCGTTCAAAGTTCACGCTTCGAGGATTAAGATTCAAAGTTTCTTCTCTCCACCCGTGAGCGACCAACCCGTCATCCGCCTCGAAGGCGTTCACAAGATTTACGACACTGGCGAGATCAAGGTGCACGCAGTGAACGGCGTGTCGCTCGAAATCAAGAAGGGCGAGTTCGTCGCCATCATGGGCGCGTCCGGCTCCGGCAAGTCCACGATGATGAACGTCATCGGCTGCCTCGACCGCGCGACTTCCGGCCGTTACCTGCTCGACGGCGTGGACGTGTCGAACCTCGACCGCAACGAGCTGGCCGACATCCGCAACGAAAAGATCGGGTTCGTCTTCCAAGGCTTCAACCTGCTCGCGCGAACTTCGGCCTTGGAGAACGCCGAGTTGCCAATGCTTTACGCGCGCCGGAAGAAAAAGCGCAACTCCGAGGAGAAAGCCGTCCATGCGCTCGAACTTGTCGGTTTGGGCAACCGGCTCGATCACACGCCCAACCGCTTGAGCGGCGGGCAGCAACAGCGCGTGGCCATCGCCCGGGCGCTCGTGAATGATCCCGCGCTGATCCTCGCCGACGAGCCGACGGGTAATCTCGACAGCCGCACGAGCATCGAGATCATGGGCGTGTTCCAGAAGCTCAACGACGAGGGCATCACCATCATCATGGTCACGCACGAACTGGACATCGCCCGATACACGCGACGCAACGTCGTCATGCGCGACGGCCGCATCGTCGCCGACCGCGTCGTGACGGACCGGTTGTTTGCCGGGGAGGAATTGAGCAGATTGAACGAGGCCGCCGCGGCCATCAAGATGGTCACATGATAGTTTTTGCCGCCATCCGCATCGCCTTTCGCGCGCTGCTTCGCAACAAGCTGCGCGCTGCCCTCACCATGCTCGGCGTCATCTTCGGCGTCGGCGCGGTCATCACGACGGTGAGCCTTGGCGACGGCGCGCGCGTGATGGTCCAGCAACAGATTGCCGCAATGGGCGAGAACGTGATGCTCATCTTCGCCGGCGATTTCCGCCGCGGCGGCGTGAGTTCTGGCTTCGGAAGTTCCTCGACGTTGTCGCTCGAAGACGTGGAGGCGATTCGGCGCGAGGTGCAGGGCGTGCGCAACGTCAGCCCCGAGGTGCGCACCGGCCGGCAGGTCATCGCCGGGAACCAGAACACCTTGACCAGCCTCATCGGCGCGTCGCCGGAGTATTTCGCCATTCGCTCGTGGACCTTGAAGGATGGTTCGTTTTTCAGCGAGCAGGATGTGACCGGGGCCACCAAGGTGGCCCTCATCGGCGCCACGGCTTCCAAGAATTTGTTTGAGGGCGGCAGCGCCATCGGGCAAGTGGTGCGCGTGAGCATGGGCGGCGGCAGTTCGGGCGGAAGCATCCCGTTCACAATCATCGGCGAACTTAATACCAAGGGCACGTCGCCGGGCAGCAGCATGGATTACGACGACTGCCTGATCGTGCCGTACACGACGGCGATGAAGCGGTTGCTCAACACCACTTCGCTGCGTGGCATCAATCTTCAGACCGAAACGATGGAGATCATGCCGACGGTCTCGACCGCGATCACGAACCTCCTGCGCCAGACGCACCGGCTGACGGCGGGCCGGCCGGACGATTTCACGATCCGCTCGCAGGAGGAACTTTCGACCGCGATGAACGAGACGCAGGAGACGATGCGTTATCTGCTCGCCGGCGTGGCGGTGGTGACGCTGCTGGTCGGCGGCATCGGCATCATGAACATCATGCTGGTGAGTGTGACCGAACGGACGCGCGAAATCGGCATCCGCATGGCGCTGGGCGCCCGGACGAAGGACGTGCTGGCGCAATTCCTCATCGAGGCGGTGACGCTGAGTTGTTTTGGCGGTCTGCTCGGCATTTTCGCGGGCATCGGCGCATCGAAAGTGCTGACCCAGTGGAAGAACTGGCCAACGCTGACCTCGCCCGAAACGATGATACTGGCGTTCATCGTCAGCGCGGCGGTGGGAATTTTCTTCGGCTTCTATCCGGCGCACAAGGCGTCGCAGCTGGATCCGATTGATGCGTTGAGGTACGAGTGAGCCTGCACGTTGCGGTGCTCCCGTGTTTGCAGTTACTCTCGCGGCGTGAGTGCGCAGGCTGAAATCCTTCCGACGGATACGCCGGCGCTGTTTCGCGCCGCCGTCGCGCGCGCGGCGGAATCACTGCGCGCGGGCGAAGTGGTCGCGTTGCCCACGGAAACCGTTTACGGCCTGGCTGCCAACGCGCTCGATCCTGCGGCGGTTGCGAAGATTTTCGCATCCAAGGGCCGCCCGGCGCACAACCCGATCATCGTCCACGTCGCGAGCCTGACGATGGCGAAACATTGCGTGAGTCAGTGGCCGGCGATGGCGGACAAATTGGCGGCGGCGTTCTGGCCGGGACCGCTGACGATGGTGTTGCCGCGTTCGGGCGAAATTCCGGATGTGGTCACGGCCGGCGGACCGACCGTCGGCATCCGTTGGCCGAGTCATCCGATCATACAGGAGGTCATCCGCGAATGCGGCTTCCCGCTGGCGGCGCCAAGCGCGAATGTATCGAACGCCATTTCGCCAACCAACGCGGGCCACGTTCGCAAATCCCTCGGCGATTGCGTGCGGCTCATCGTCGATGGCGGCCAGTCGCAGGTCGGCATCGAATCGACCGTGCTGGACCTGACCGCGGCGCCGCCGCGCGTGCTGCGGCCGGGGATGATTCACGAGGAGTCGCTGCTGGCGGTGGTGGGTGAGCTTGAAGCCCGGAACGCGGAACGCGGAACGCGGAATGAAACGCTGCGCAGCCCGGGCTTGTTGCGAAAGCACTATGCGCCGAATGCGCGTCTGGTGGTCTTGCGCTGGCGGGACGATGCCGACTTGCGCGCGCAACTGGCCGCGTTGCGCATTGCGCGTTCCGCATTTGTCATCGCCCATACGCACATCCCGTCGGGCGAAGGCTTCACCGGCGTGAGTGTGATTCCGCACGATGCCGAGGCGTTCGCGCGGGCGATATACGCGGAACTGCACCGTTGTGACGAAGCCGGCGCGGAGTTGATCGTTGTCGAGGCGCTGCCCGAAGGAGCCGCCTGGCGCGGCATTACTGACCGACTGTCGCGCGCGGCGGCGGGTCAAGGAAGCTAAAGACTCCAGGATCAACGGCCGATCCTAGCGGCGCGCCCGTCGGGATTTGTTTTGAGATTTAGGCGGCCATCCCGGAGCATATGAGCATGTTTCCGTATGTGGCACTCGCGAAGGACAAACGGTGGGAGCCGGGGCCGTATCCTGGCGTCGAGTTGCTCGTGCTGCACAAGCATGAGGTCACCGGCGGCGTGACGATACTGCGGAAATTTCACGCCGGCATCACCGTCCCTGCACACATCCACCCGCTCGCCAACGAATGGGCATACGTCATTTCAGGCGAGTGGGAGGAATCAGGCGCGACATATCAGCCGGGCGCGTTGTTCTTCGCGCCGAAAGGCGTGAAGCACGGCCCGCATGTGGCGAAGACGGAGGTCATCAGCCTGACGACGTTCGACGGACCGCTGACGGTGGTGTGAGCCGCGCGTTCCGCTGGCCGGCAGACTGTGGGAAGTTTTTCAGACGACATCTGCACGGCAAGCAGTTTGAAATCCGCTCCCTCGCTGAAGGGTATGGCAAACACTGGTTGACGCTGTGCCAGCTTTCACACTAATAAATGCAAGTCGCCTGATGAGACAAGAATCCAAGCCCCTCTCGTCTATGACCCTGACGAATCCCTCCCTGGTCCGTCGCGTCTTGTGCGCCATTGCTTTTGCCGCGCTCCTCCTCCCCCCGGCCTCTCGAACGATCGCCCAGTCAACCAACGATTGGTCTTCTACCAGCAGCGGCTATTGGAGCACTCCGGAGAATTGGACCAACGCCCCGGTTGACGGCTCGTATGAGATGAATGTTTTGCGTTTTTTCGGTAACACGAGTTACTTCTCGACCAACGATCTGGCCGCCCTGCCGTTCCAGCTCTTCGGTATGGTATTCAACAACAGCGGCGCAGCGACCAGCGGCGTTGCGGCAAACATCTCCGGCAACGCGTTGGAGTTCCAGGGGGACGCGGGCAATCCGGCCATTACCAGCTCCGGCGCGTCGTTGGTGAACATCGCCAACGACATCTCCACCGGAGGCGGCGCGACCAATCTCGTCCTCGGTGGCAACGGCGGCGTGGTCACCCTCAGTGGCATCATCAGCGGCTCGGCGAATCTGACCAAGAGCGGCAACCACACCAACTTCCTCACCAGCGGCAACAACACCTACTCGGGCGACACGGTGGTGACGGCGGGGTTGTTGGTGGGCCTCATCACGAACAACAACGTCACGCCCTTCGGCAGGGGAGCGCTCCGGCTTCAGGGCGGCACGCTGTCGTTGCGCGCCGATGGGATCACCAACGTCACGCCGGGCGGCGGCAGTGGTTACAACGTGATCCAGGCTTCCAACAGCACCGGCACGCTCAACGCCGACCGCTTCGCCGCCCCGACCACGAACGTCGTGTACCACCTCAATAATCTCAGCCTCAGCAATGCGACGCTCGGCCTGACCTCGGGCAACGGCGGCTCGATCCAGTTCGAGGGTGGGATCTCGCTCGGCGGCACGACGGCGGTGTTCAACGCCAGTTCGGGCACGCACGTGCTCAACGGCCCGATCAGCGAATCCACCGCCGGCGTTTCGCTGCGCAAAATCGGCGGCGCCCGGTTGATCCTCAACACCAACGGCAACAGCATCGGCTACACGGGGAATACGCTCATCGACGCCGGCCAGTTGCAGGTGCTCTTCACCACCAACAACAATGCGCCGCTGCCGGGTTCGACGCTGTATCTGCGCGGCGGCACGTTGGAAGTCCGTGTGACCAACAACCTCATCGTCGGGCCGGGCGCGGGGTACGATTTCCTGGTGACCAGCAACGGTTCGACGATCAACGTTGACCGCAACACGGGTTCGACCAACGGCACGAACACCGTCACGCTCAACAACATTTTCTTCACCAACAACACGCTGTTTGGGCAGAACTCGACGAACGTTGGGACCAACCTCAGCTTCACCACGGGCAACGCCGACAGCATCGACGTGCGCGGAACCATCCGCATCGCCAGCAATACGCTCTTCACCGTCAGCAGCAACACGTTCTTCAACGGGCTGGTGACCGAATCCGGGCCCGGATCGGGCGGCTACTACCTGCGCAAGTTCGGCGTGGGCCGGCTGTTCATCACCAACGGCGACGTGGTCAGCAACACGTGGCTCGGCGGGACGGTCATCGACCAAGGCCAGTTGCAGGTCAACGCGACCTCGAACAACCCGGCGAACCTCGGCCCTGGCGACCTCACCTTGCGCGGCGGCACGCTCGAGATTCGCGCCAGCAACAGCCTGGTCTTCGGTCCGGGTGCCGCCGGCTACAGCGTCACGTTGGTTTCCAATTCCACCATCAACGTGGATCGATCCGACACGGCGTCGGTGAGCAACACGATTGACATGAACGCCCTCGTGATCGCCGGCAACACCAACGGCAGCGGCACCAACCTGACCGTATCGGGCGCCAACAACTATTCGCTGCGCTTCACCGGGCCGGTCACCCTCGCCGGAACAAATGGCTCCCTGACGCCGACCACCAACCTGATCATCAACGGTCTGATCAGTGAGACGGGCGGGTCCCAGAGCCTGAACAAGGCGGGCGCCGGCCGTCTGTTCCTGACCAACGGCGTCGATCACGAGTACACTGGCGGCACCTACATCAGCGCCGGCCCGCTGCAGGTGAACCTGTTCACCAACAACGCCACCACGCTCGGCCCCGGGGCGATCACTCTCCGCGGCGGCACGCTCGAACTGCGCTCGGATACCAACAACACGTTCGGCGCCGGTTCCGGATACTCGGCCACCAACCTCACGAGTTCAACCATCTCGGTGGACCGCATCACGACCAATGGGCTGGGCAACACGGTGTTCCTCAATACCATCTCGATCACCACCAACTCGACGCTCACCGTGAACGGCGCGAACGGATTCACATTGAGCTTGAAGGGTCCACTTGATGGCCCCGGCTACTCGCTGCCCAGCAGCGGCCCTGGCATCGTCTCCAACAACGTCATCAACACCTTGGGCGGCGGCTTCCTGCTGTTCAGCAATAGCTTCGCGTTCTACGGCGACAACATCATCAGCGGCATCCGCTTCGACGGCGGCATCACACTTGACGGGCGGGTTTCCATCTCGAATGCGAGCGGCACCGTCTTCCTTGACGGC
>DATDFH010000005.1:0-2101 GCA_036522715.1 Verrucomicrobiia bacterium | reverse complement strand
GGTGCCGGCGAGCACCCGCGTCGGGTCGCCGATCGTCGCCGCGACCCGCTCGATGCGGTCGGCCACGACTTCCGGGTGCTCCACGAAGTTGGTGAGCGAGTCGATCACACCCGCCACGAGGATCTGACCGTCCGCGAGCGGCGTCTTGGCGAAGCAGCGGAACTCGTGGCCGTGGCGGGGATTGGCGAACGGCAGGACAAGGCCGCCCACATTTGCCTGCAGTAGCGTCGGCAGGATGTGCTCGAGCGGCACATCGCAGTCGTGCGGCGACTCGGAATTTCCCCAGCACACGTGCAGGCGCACGTGCTCGCGCGGCACATTGACGAGCGCCGCGTTGATGGTCGCCACCACGCTCTCGACGAAGGAGACGAAATCCTTGAGCGGCCGGTCCTTGTAGGAGATGTGGCGCTCGAGCGCGAGATCGGGCGCGTCGATCTGGAGCAGGAACCCGTGGGCGACGATCGCCTCGTATTCCACCTGCAGCGCGGCGCCGAGCGCGCGCAGGTAGGCCGCCTGGCCGTCGTAATATTCATTGAAGATGGTGGCGGCGAGGATGCCGGGAGAGGGCGCCGTCATGAACGCCTCGCGGAAGCCGCCTGGCGTGTCGTTCAGGATCGCCCGGAAGTCCGCGCATTCGGCGCGGATCGCGGCGTCGTCCTTGTAGGTCACCGCGTCGATCGCCTTCGGCAGCTTGCTGAAGGAGGAAATCTGCACCTTGGCGGCGTGCTGCTCGTTCCACATCTGCCGGAACACCGGATAGCGATCGACGTCGGCGCGCGAGGTTCGCTCCCAGCTGCCGCCGAGCCCGGTCAGCCGGTCGCGCAAGTAAAGAAAGAACGATTCGCGCTGCTGCTCGCCGTTGTTGCCGACGTCGATGCCGGCTTCGAGCTGCTTGGGCACCACCCAGGCGAGCGCCGCCTTGCCGGCGCCGTCAAGCGCCTCCGGATCCACCGCCTCGCCGCGCGCGCGGGCGACATAGAGGCGCGTCAACTCTTTCGGGCGCGGCAGGCTGCCCGTGTGGGTCGTGAGAATGCGGTCGTTGCTGCGCAGCATCAGGGTTTTCCCTTAAGGCACTTCCGTCAGCACGTCGTTCGAGCATCGCGTCGTCGGCGGCCATGTCAACCAAAACATTCGCGCGCGTGAGGCCGACCGACCAGCAAAATTTTGCACGATTCCGATGATTTCGATCCGATGTTCTTGATTTGTCTGAGCGAACCGTCCAAATTTTGGCGCCCGAAGGCATAAATCGGGCCAAGCCCGCCGTTAATTTGGAACAAATGGATCGGCCTCGCCAGTGATTGCGGACGAAAACGTTTGCGACGTGACGTAGCGGAAGCAAAGATTTGGACCAAAAACGAAGCGGCCGGCATCGTGAGCCTAAAAACAAGCTGCGCGGAAATAAGGAATTTTTCACGTATAGTACACGATTTGTTGATTGGGACTGATTTTGGCCATTATTCGTGATACAACGCAATTGTCCCAACAAATGGAGAGTATGGAAATGGCTGCCAGGAGACGAGTTCGCCGCGATTGGTCGAAGAGCGATCTTCGCACGCTCAAGTCGATGGCGCGGGAGAAGACGCATGCGCGGCGCATCGGTGCGAAGCTCAAGCGATCCGAGGGTGCAGTGCGGCAGAAGGCCTACGCGGTCGGCTTGTCGTTGAATACGCGCAAGCGGCGGCGCAAGTAACCGCCGCGGCGAAAAGCCCGGCCCCAGCGCCGGGCTTTTTGTTTGGCCCCTTTTCCGTCATCCTCTGATGTCCGTTAGGTCAAGAGTTGGGCGCACTTTTTTTCACGCCGGGAACCGGCGTGTGCGAACGCGGCCGAGCCGGTGCATTGGGTCTGGGAGCGGGCGAAGCTGCGACGGTTGATCGATCTCTGATGCGTGGGTTGAACCGACATGACCAAGGTCGTCGCGGGGCTGCCTCGCACTGAGGTCGAGTATGGGCGTTAGAAGCCGCTCCGGGATGACGACGAGGGCTCCCCTGACCTGCGTTCCGCTCCCAGGCTGGTGCACCGGCTGTGAGGTGGGCTCCTTTCTAACAGTCAATCATGCTTTCGGTGGGTGCCGGCCGGCGGCGGGCGGGGCGCGGTTCTCACC
>DATDFH010000004.1:0-6336 GCA_036522715.1 Verrucomicrobiia bacterium | reverse complement strand
CATCGGCTCGCAACCGCAGAGCGTGCTCGACGCCGCGCAAGCCGCCGTGAAGGCACTCGGCTGGACGCAGCCGTGGCATGTGGACGCTGACCACATCCGGCTCGAAACGGTGGACAAATTTCTCCCCTGCTCGGACTTCTTCACGATCGATGTCGCCGATTCGATCGCCAAACCCGCTGCGGCGGCGGACGTGCAGGCGTTTGTCGCGCGCCATCCCGAACTCGTCGGCAGCGTGACCATCGCGGACGTCGGCCGGCCGTTCACGACCACCGGCGCGGAAGTCGAGCGCATTGCGGGCAAATATCTCCTCGCCGTGCAGGACGCGGGAAAAATCTACCGCCACATCGCGGCGCAAAAGGGCGAGGGGAATTTCATCGCCGAGGTTTCGATGGATGAAACTGACGCGCCGCAGACGCCGCCCGAGTTGCTCGTCATCCTCGCCTTGCTGGCCGACGAGAAGGTGCGCGCACAAACCATCGCGCCGAAATTCACCGGGCGCTTCAACAAGGGCGTGGACTACGTTGGCGATCTCGCGCAGTTCGAGCGCGAGTTCAACGACGACCTTGCCGTCATCGTGCACGCCGTCGCGCGCTACGGGTTGCCGACGAATTTGAAACTCAGCGTCCACAGCGGCAGCGACAAGTTCAGCCTTTATCCGATCATCCGCCGTGCGCTGCGCCGCACTGGCGCGGGAGTGCATCTCAAGACCGCCGGCACGACGTGGCTGGAAGAACTCATCGGCCTCGCCGAAGCGGGCGGCGACGGACTCGCGCTGGCGAAGGAGATTTACGCCTACGCGCTCGCGCACGTTGACGAGCTGTGCGCGCCGTATGCGTCGGTCATCGACATCAAGCGCGACAAACTTCCCGCTGCGGAGGTCGTCGCGAAGTGGAGCGGCGCGCAGATGGCGAACGCGTTGCGGCATATTCCCGGTCATCCAGAATTCAACGCCAGCGTGCGCCAACTTCTCCACGTCTCGTTCAAGCTCGCGGCAAAAGCGAGCGCGCGTTACACGGACTTGCTCAAGGCCAACGAAGCCATCGTCGCGAAGAACGTGACCGAGAACCTCTACGACCGGCACTTGAAACCGCTGCTTGTGGACAAAGATTGAGCACTGTCGGCAACGTGAAGATGCATCGAACGCCCGACACCCCTGGAGTGCGCGCCGTCCTCATCGCCGGCTTCTGTATCCTCGTGTGTTGGTGCGTCCGCGCCGACTATGTGCGCATCGACGTGGATGGACGGTCCGACGCCACGGCTTCGGGTTTCCTGACGTGGGTGCTCGGCAGCGATCTGAGCGCCGCCACGTCGAATCGCGTGGCTACGCACGTCTTCACGAACATTCCCTCCGGCAATCTCACCTGCGTCGTGGCGCAGACGATGCCGACGATTGTGGACTCCACGATTTATCTCAAGGCGCTCTGGCTAAACAAAAATGGCCTGGGCCACTACAACCTCGCGTTCGACGGCGTGTGGATTGTCGAGAAGAATGACGCGCTCGGGATCGACCGGCCGTATCTCAACGGCGGCGCAATCAGCCTCAGCATCTCCGGCCTCGCGCCCGGCCCGCACACGATCACGACCTACCACAACGACATCTGGGGCACGAACAAGACGTGGGTCACCAACGGCGATTACAGCATGAGCAAGTGCGTCGTCAGCGTTGGCAGCAACGCGATGGCGACCGTCACGCCGTCGCTTCAAGTCACCAATGACAACGACATCGCCTTTTCCTTCTTCACCGTAAACGCGCAGGCCGGCCAGCCGGTCGTGATCAGCTTCGATCCCGATCACACCGGCGCGCTCGACAACGTGATCCTCAACGGCTTCGAGATCGACCGCGCCGCGCCGCCGGGAAAGGCCGCCGTGGTGCCCCTGCCTGCCGACGGCGACGAGCACGCCTTCGCCAACAACGACGCTCCGCTGCCCGGCACGGCGTCGTCCGGCTACCTGACGCTCCGCTGGCTGCCGGGGCTGGGTGCGGTGTCGCACGATGTTTATTTCGGCACCAACAGCAACGCCGTCGCGACCGCCACGCACGCCTCGCCGCAGTTCAAGGGCAACCAGGCCGCGACGAATTATTTCGTCACGAACCTCACCAGCGCGGCGACCTATTTCTGGCGCATCGACGAGGTGAACGCTACCAACGGCGTGACCGCGGGCTTCGTCTGGCGATTCCGCACGCGGCACCTGGCGTTTCCCGGCGCGGAAGGCTACGGACGTTTCGCGCGCGGCGGCCGTGGCGGAATCGTGATCGAAGTGACGAACCTCCTCGACTACGACACGACGCTCGGCGAGGCGATCATCCCCGGAAGCTACCGCGCGGCGATCGAGGCGAGCGGCCCGCGCACGATTGTGTTTCGCGTGTCCGGTTTCATTCCGCTCAAGCGGCCCTGCACGATCAACGCCAACGGCTCCGTCACCATCGCGGGCCAGACCGCGCCGGGCGACGGCATCTGCATCGGCAATTACCGCGCCGGCGCGGGTTCATCGAGCGATGTGATCATGCGCTTCGTGCGCAATCGCGTCGGCGATTTTTGCCGGCAGGCGATGGACGGCATCGGCTTGAGCGGCTGCGATCACTCGATTGTGGATCACTGCTCGATCAGTTGGACCATCGACGAAGGGACGAGTTCGCGCAGCGCGAAGAACATCACGTTTCAGCGCAACCTCATTTCAGAGGCGCTGAACAACTCCTATCATTACGCCTCCGGCAACACGAACCTCACCGAGCGCCATTCGTTCGCCGGCTCGATCAGCGGCGGCATCAGCAGCTACCACCACAATTTGCTCGCGCACAACACCGGCCGGAACTGGAGTCTCGCCGGCGGCCTCACGCAAGGCGGCCAATACGACGGCTACCTCGATATCCGCAACAACGTCATCTACAACTGGAAGGACCGCACCACCGACGGCGGCGCCAAGCAGGTCAACTTCGTCGCGAACTTCTACAAGCCCGGCCCGGTGACGACGCTGTTCAAGCTGATGCGGCCCGACAGCGGCTCGCCGACGGACCGCCAGCAATACTTTGTCACGAACAACATCTTGCTCGGCTACTACGCCGAGTCGAACAACTGGTCGGGCATCCAGGTGCAAGGCGGCGCGACCGAGGCCGACGTGCGCGTGGACGCGCCATTCTTCCCCGACTACGTGACGACGCACACCGCGAGCAACGCCTACCAGCTCGTGCTCTCCGACGTGGGCGCAAACTTTCCGAGGCAGGATGCGATTGATTCGCGCGTAATCAGTGAAACTCGGAACGGCACTTACACCTACACCGGCAGCAAGGACGGACTGCCCGGAATCATCGACAGCCAGGACGATGTCGGCGGCTATCCGACGAACGCCTACAACACTTCCAACCTCACCACCGACACCGATCACGACGGCCTGCCCGACTGGTGGGAAATCATGCACGGCCTCAATCCCAACTCTTTGCCCGGTGATTTCTCCGACTCCAATGGCGACCTCGACGCTGATGGCTACACCAACCTCGAAGACTACCTCAACTGGCTCGCCGCACCGCACGTGGTGGCCCGCCAGAGCGGATCGGTGGACGTGGACTTGCGCGCATTCGCGGCGGGCCTGACCGATCCCGTCTTCGCCGTCTTCGGTCCGACCAACGGCTCGGTGCTGTTGCTACCCGACGGATTCACCGGGCGCTTCTCGCCCACGCTGAACTTTTCCGGCGCCGCGAGCTTCCGATTCACCGCCAGCGATGGCGCGACGCTGTCGAACAGCGTGGAGATCATGGTGGCCCCATCGCTCCGCCTGGGCGCAGGGGCAAGAATCGCCGACGACACGTTCTCCCTCCCGGGCGGTGGCGCGTTGAACGCCGTGTGCGTGCTTCAAATCGCGAGCAATCTGTCCGCGCCGATTCTGTGGCAGGACGCGGCCACCAACTTGACCACCAACGGCGCGTTCAATTTCGTCACGCCCATCTCAACGAACGAGCCGCAACGATTCTTCCGGGTGTTCGCGAATCCGTGACCGGCTTGCGCCCGTTCATCGAAGGTCGAACACGACGACGCACTCGTTGCTTTCCACACAGCGAAACTTCGCGCGCAGGAATTCGTCGAACCCCTTGAAGTGCTCCAACCACCAGAACGCCGGCCACGTGAAGGCAAAGTAACGGGCGCCGCGCTGGCGGAGGCGCTCGCACTCGCGGATCGCCGTCTCGTCATCCGCGGGCGGTCCCCAGTATTGGCCGTCGTTTTCGAGAAAGGGGATCGCGTGGTGGTGCGGCAGGTCGCCGCGCAGTTGCTCTTCGTCCACGAGGATGAACGGTGCGTCGAGCGGGATCAGTTTGATCAGTTGTTCCTTCGTCTGGCGCAGGCGACCCAAGTCGGCGGACTTGGGTTGCCGGGGCGGCTTCACGATCAACGTCGGGACGCCGGGCTTGGGCAGAACGGCGAGCAACGTGTCGCGATCCACCGTCTTCACAATCGCGCCGGTGAATTTCCGGAAATCCCGCGCCGACCACAGGCTGCGGTGGCGTTCGAGTTCGTTGCCGCAAAGGTCGGTTTGCTCGGTCTCGTACTTTGGCGTGCTGACGATGACGGCCTTGTTCGCCTTGGCGAGCGCGTCGCACAACAACTGCACCCCCGCCGCCTTGTCGAAGTGCTCGATGATGTCGCCCAGGAAGATCACGTCGTAGTTCGGCAGTTTCGGCAGCAACTCGCGCGCGTCGCCGAGATGAATCTCGTTGTAGAGATAGCGGTGCATCTCGGTGACGTAGGCGGCGTGGCCCTCGATGCCGTCGATGCGCACCTTCCAATTCTTCCGCTCATAGCGCGCGGCATCGTGCTCGGCTTCGAGGATGTCGGTGTATTCGCGGAACAGGTGGCCCCACTTGCCGAAGCCGATGCCGATGTCGAGGATCGACGCCGGCTTCAACTGGCGCACCAAGTGAATGACGGTCGGAATCGTGTTGGGGCGGCTGCTGGGCATGAGGTCAGGAGTTCAATTGAAAGGCGACAAGGCGCTCGTTCTTCAAGACGCACGGAAGCGCACTCAAGTGCTCGCGCAATCCGGCGTAATGATCCAGCCACCAGAACGACGGCCAGCCAAAGACAATGTGCGATGCGCCGCCCTTGCGCAGCCGTTCCAACTCGCGCAACGCGGTGGCGTCGTCGGCTGGCGGGCCCCAATAGCGGCCGTTCTTTTCGAGGAATGGGATCGCGCGTCGGTCGCCGAAGCCGCGTTCGTTGCCCCACTGGTCGTCGTTCACCAGGATGAACGCAGCGCCCGGCGGCACGAGCCGCACAATCTCCTCCTGCGCGCGCCGCAATTGCGACAACCAGTCGAGCGACGGCGGCGGAGTTGCGTGCGCAGATGGTGCCGCGGACGCGACGGCCTTCTCAACCGCGTCGCGCACACGCAGTTCGAGCTCGAACAGCGCCGCCGGAAGTTGGCGGCCGGCGACGAAGAGTCGCTGCTGTTTTCCATCGACCTTCTCCGGCAGCGGAAACGTCGCGCACTTCAAGCCGGCCTCGGCGTGGAGGTTTTCGTAGTCGTGAATCCAAACATGCTCCGGCAATTGCCACGGCCAGTCCTCGCTCCAGTCGAGGTGCACCACATGCGTGGCGGCGCCGGCGAGCCGTTCGACCAGCGTTCGGATCACCGGCCGCGGATGGTGCAGGAAAACCTCAATTGCGATCGCGAGGTCATAACCGTCGCCGGGGAACGGCCGACCGGAATAAAAATCGTACTGCACGAAGCGGACGTTCGAGCAACCGGCGCAATTGCGCTGCGCGTTCGCGAGCTGGTCGGGGCTTAAATCGAGCGCGGTGATCTGTGCCTCGGGAAAATTTTCCGCGAGCAGCTTGGTGATGCGCCCGAAGCCGCAGCCGAGTTCGAGAATCCGCCCGGTCGGAATTTGTCCCTGTTGCAACACGTCGATGAGGAAACGTTCTTGAACGCGGTGATACTCCAGCGCAAGCCGCTCCTCGCCGATGTAGGTGCGGCCGCGCTCCAGCCAGTATCGGTTGACCTCAAACTCGGTGCTCATGGTTGCTGATCACGCCGGCGGTCGGCGACTTGTCGGCCTGATCGGGCGTAGTCGTTGATCGCTTCGTTGTAAATCTCGACGAGCTGACGATTCAGATCACGAACATTGTAGCGCCCCTCAACGAATTTCCTGCCCGCGCGCCCCATCGCAGGCCAGGTCTCGGGATGCGAGGCGAGGAAACCGAGTCGCTCCACGAGCGCGGTGACGTCGCGCTCCGGAACGAGGAAGCCTGACTCTCCGGGTGCGATGCCTTCGGGAAACGCGCCGTGTTGCGTTGCGACTACCGGCAGGCCGCACGCCTGCGCCTCTTGCAACGCCAGCCCTTG
>DATDFH010000003.1:0-6770 GCA_036522715.1 Verrucomicrobiia bacterium | reverse complement strand
GGTTGATTACCTCAGCCAGGACAAAGGCTCGAAGGTCGAGGCGGTCGAGGCGATCCTCGCCGAGGCAAAGGTCGGCTGGGACGAAGTGTGTTACATCGGCGACGACATCGTGGATCTGGGCGTGTTGCGGCGCGCAGGCGTGGCGGCGGCACCGGCGAATGCGGTCGCGGAGGCGAAGGCGGCGGCGCATTATGTGACGAGGCGCGAGGGCGGCCACGGCGCGGTGCGCGAGGTGATCCAATTGATCCTTGAAGCGCAGGGCCATTGGAAGAAACTCGTCGCGGAATACGCGAAATGAATTCTAGCCACGGATGAACACGGATCGACACGGATGGAGAGCCAGGAGGGCACGGAGCATATCCGTGTTCATCCGTGTTCATCCGTGGTTGCTGCTTCTTCTTGCTTCGCCGCTGAGAGTGCTCGCGCAGGAAACCGTCGGCGGCACCGTGACCGACTTCAAGATGCCGGTGCATGACACGCAGAACCGGCTGCGTTCGCTGGTCACGGGCAAGAGCGCCAAGACCGTCGGCGGTTTGACCGTGTTGCGGCTCGAAGGATTGCGCCTCGAAACCTACGGCACCAATGGCGCGCTCGACCTCGTCGCCGAGGCACCCGAGTGCATCTTCGACATCAAGACCAAGACGGCGTCGTCCGCGGGCGCCTTGAAGGCGGAGATGGCCGACCAGCGATTGTCGATTTCCGGCGTGGGCTTCGAGTATCGTCAGGACGAAGGAACGCTAGTCGTCTCCAACCAGGTGCGCACGATGTTGCGCCGCGAATTGATCATGCCGCGCGCCAAACCATGAAACATTTTTTCGGCACGATATTCTCCTTCAGCCTCACGACGTTCCTCGCAATCGCGCAGAACGCTGCGCCGGCGACGGACAAGACGCCCGCTCCTCCGATCAACGTGACCGCCGACCGCTTCGAGTTCGATTCCAAGAAGGGCCTCGTGATCCACTCGGGCAACGTCAAGGTGACCGATGGAGAAATGAAGATCGCGTGCGGGGTGCTGACGGTAAAGCTACCCGTGGAAGGTGCCAGCCGCGTCGAGAGCATCATCGCCGAACAGGACGTGGTGCTCGAACAGTCCGGCAGCCGCGCGACCGCCGAGAAGGCGATCTACAGTTTCAGCGTCACGCCCACCGCGACCAACGACGTGATCGAACTGCGGGGCAATCCCGTCTTGGAAACGCCCGAGGTGACCATCCGCGGCGACGTGCTGATCTACGATCGCGTGCTGGACACGTTTGTGGCCGACAAGAATATCCGGACAACCTTCCGGCCCGGTAGCGCGAAGGCACCGAGCTTCCCGTTCCCCGGAATGTCGCGGACGAACGCACCCAAGAAATGAGCGAGCTGTCCGATCAAGCCGAAGTAAGTGCCGCTCCGCTTCCGGTCCCGGGTCGGACTGAATCAGTCGATGCGCTGCTCGCCACGCACAAGCTTGCCAAGGAATACCGCGCACGCCGCGTGGTCAACGGCGTCTCGATCCACGTCGGTGCCGGCGAGATCGTCGGGTTGCTCGGTCCAAACGGGGCAGGCAAGACCACGACGTTCAGCATGGTGGTCGGCGTGGTGAAACCGGACGAAGGCGAGGTCATGTTTGAAGGAAAGCGGATCACCGACAAAGCCATGCACCAGCGTGCCCGGCTGGGCATCGGCTATCTGACGCAGGAGCCGAGCGTGTTCCGCAAGCTGACGGTCGAGCAAAACATCCTGGCCATCCTGGAGACCTGCAAACTCAGCCGCGAGGAACGCGCGTTGCGGTTGAAGTATTTGCTCGACGAACTTGATCTCGGGCGGCTGGCGAAGAGCATGGCGTATCAACTCAGCGGCGGCGAGAAACGGCGGCTCGAGATTACTCGCGCGCTGGTCACCAGCCCGAAGTTGATGCTGATGGATGAACCCTTCGCCGGAATCGACCCGATCGCGGTCTATGAGGTTCAGAAGATTGTGCGCCGCCTCAAAGATCGCGGCCTTGGAATCCTGATCACCGACCACAACGTGCGCGAGACGCTGAAACTCGTTGATCGCGCCTATCTCATTCATCACGGCGAAGTCGTGTATGAAGGTGATGCGACGCAGATGGTCGAGGACCCGAAGGCGCGAGAGATTTATCTGGGGCCGGATTTTAATATGTAAGCAGGCGGAGTATGAGTATGAGTAAGAGAACGAGTAAGAGACTGAGTCCCGGCGCTCGTTGGTGAATTCTTGCTCGTCCTCTTACTCCTACTCTTACTCTCTCATCGAGCCATGCAACGCGACATCGTCACCGTCGAAAAGCTCTACACCGAACACGCCAGCCGGCTGGGTTTGAAACTCGTCGCCGGGGCCACCGGCCTCAAGCGCGTCATCCGCGAGCCGACGGTCAACCGCCCCGGCCTCATGCTGGCGGGGTTCACAAAATACTTTGCCGGTAAGCGCATCCAGGCGATGGGCAATGCCGAGACGAGTTACCTCAAATCACTTTCCCCGCGTGAGCGCGAGGAGCGGTGCCGGGAATTGTTCACGCACCAGATGCCGTGCGTGGTGTTCAACCGCAACCTCCGTCCGGACCGCGCGTTCGTGCGCGAGGCCGAGCGCGCCGAGGTGCCGATCTTCCAGTCGCCGCTCATCACGATGAAGTTCATCAACCTCGCGACGCTTGTTCTGGAGACGATGTTCGCGCCGCGCGGCACCGAGCTGGGCAGCATGGTGGACATCCTCGGCGTGGGCGTGGTGATCAAGGGCGAGAGCGGCATCGGCAAGAGCGAGTGCGTGCTGGCGTTGGTCGAGCGCGGCTACAGCCTCGTGTCGGACGACGTGACGAAGGTGTGGTTGATGGACGAACGCGAAGTGATGGGCACCAGCGCGGAGTTGACGCGCGGCCACATGGAAGTGCGCGGCATCGGCATCATCAACGTCCCCGCCATGTTCGGCGTGAAGAGCATTCGCACCGAGAAACGCGTGGATCTGGTCGTCACGCTCAAGACGTGGGACGACGCCGGGGACGTGGACCGGTTGGGCATGGATCAACAGCACGTGCGCATCCTCGGCGTCGAGGTTCCGCACATCGTCATACCGGTGCGGCCCGGGCGTGATTTGGCGCGGCTGGTCGAGGTGGCGGCGTTCCAGACCAAGCTCAAGGCTGGCGGCTACAACCCGGCGAAGGAACTCAACGACCGGCTCGTGGCTAAAATGGCGGCCAAGGCGCTTTAAGTTGACTCACCGGGAGTGGCTTCGGTTAACATCTGCTCCCAAGCATGGCCGCCGCGCGCAAAGCACCTGAAGCCGAGACGCTCCTGACCAAGGAGCTTGTCATCGTCAACAAGCTGGGCATTCACGCCCGGCCGGCGGCGATGTTTGTGAAAACCGCCACGCGCTTTGCCTGCGAAATCTTTGTCGAGAAGGACGGCGAAAAGGTCAATGGCAAGAGCATCATGGGCCTGATGATGCTGGCCGCCGGACCGGGCAGCAAACTCAAGCTCGAAGCCGACGGCGTGGATGCCGCCCAGGCGATCGCGGCCATCGAGGCGCTCATCGCGCGCAAGTTTGATGAGGACTGAAACGTGAGTGGTAAGGAGTGGCCCGCAAGCAGACTGACCGGCCGCAGTTCCGCTTGATTTCGCACTATCCCTTACTCGTTACGCATGGTCTCCCGAAACTTTGCACCTTGAACTTTGGACCCTGAACCCTAGCCTGCCCGCCATGTCGGCACCCGACTTCGACATCAAATACGTTGCGCATCTCGCGCGCATCAAGCTGACGCCCGACGAGGAAACCAGGCTCGGCACGCAACTTGGCAACATCCTCGGCTACATCGCGAAGCTCAAGGAAGTCGACGTGAGCGGCGTGGAACCGACGGCGCACGCCTTCCCCATCGTCAACGTCACCCGGCCCGACGGAGTGCGCCCTTCACTGCCGCACGACGAGGCGATGAAGAACGCACCGGCCAAGGCTGGCGGGCTGTTTGTCGTGCCGAAGATCGTGGAGTGAGGAACCACGAATAGACACGAATGAACACGAATCAGACTGTGCGCGCCTGTCCTCCTCCGCATTCGTGTTCATTGGTGTCCATTCGTGGTTAAAGGATTTTCCCGATGCTTAACCACCTGACGATCTCCGAACTTACCGCCCGGCTTGCGAAACGGGAAGCCTCCGCGCGCGAGGCGATGCAGTCGTGCCTCGACCGGATCGCGCGTGTGGATGGGAGGATTCACGCGTTCCTCAGCTTCGATTCCGTGGATGCACTCGCGCAGGCGGACGCTGCGGACAAACGCCTCGCCGCCGGTGAGCGCGGGCCGCTGCTCGGTGTGCCCATCGCGATGAAGGACGTGCTGTGCGTCAAAGGCCAGCCCGCCAACTGTGCCTCGAAGATCCTCGGCAATTTCGTTTCGCCCTACGACGCGGCCGTGGTGGAAAAACTCCGCGCGGCCGGCGCCATTGTTTTCGGCCGGCTGAACATGGACGAGTTCGCCATGGGCAGTTCGACTGAGAACTCTGCCTTCGGACCGACGCACAATCCGTGGGACCTCACACGCATTCCGGGCGGTTCGTCTGGCGGCTCGGCCGCGGCGGCCGCGGCGGACGAGGCCCTCGCCACGCTCGGCTCCGACACGGGCGGCTCGATCCGCCAGCCGGCGGCGCTGTGTGGCTGCGTGGGATTGAAGCCGACCTACGGTCTCGTCTCGCGCTACGGACTGATCGCGTTTGCCAGTTCGCTCGATCAGATCGGGCCGTTCACCAAAGACGTGCGCGACTCGGCGGTGTTGCTCCGCGCCATTGCCGGACACGACCCGCGCGACTCGACCAGCGTGCCGCAACCCGTGCCCGATTACACGGCGGCGCTTGGCCGCAGCATCAAGGGACTCAAGCTCGGCCTGCCGAAGGAATACATGATCGGCGGTCTCGATCCTCAAGTGAAAGCCGCCGTCGATGCCGCCGTGAAGCAGCTTCAGGAACTCGGCGCGGAGGTCGTGGAGATTTCCCTGCCACACACCGATTACGCGGCCGCCACCTACTACATCATCGCTCCCGCTGAGGCGTCGGCGAACCTGGCGCGCTTCGACGGCGTTCGCTACGGCCTGCGGGTGGATGGCGCCGACCCCATTGCGCTTTACAGCAACACGCGCGGCGCCGGCTTCGGCACCGAGGTGAAGCGCCGAATCATTCTCGGCACCTATGTCCTGAGCAGCGGCTACTACGACGCCTATTATCTGCGCGCGCAAAAAGTCCGCACGCTCATCCGCCAGGATTTCCTCAACGCCTTCGAGAAAGTGGACGCCATCGTCACGCCTACGACGCCGACGGCGGCGTTCAAGATCGGCGAGAAGTCCGACGACCCGTTGCAGATGTATCTCTCCGACGTGTTCACCATCTCGTGCAACCTCGCCGGCATTCCTGGCATCAGCCTCCCATGCGGCTTCACGAAATCGCCGAAGCTCCCCATCGGCCTGCAACTTCTCGGCAAACCTTTCGGCGAGGAAACGCTCTTTCAGATTGCTCACGCCTATGAGCAGGCGGCGGGCTGGCATCGTGAGGAGCCGCCGCTAAACTGACTGCGCATGGACTACGAAGCCGTCATCGGGCTGGAGACGCACGTCCAGCTCAAGACCAGATCGAAGATGTGGTGCGGGTGCGCCAACGCCTGCGGCGCGCCGCCCAACACCAACGTCTGCCCGATCTGCCTCGGGATGCCGGGCGTGCTGCCCGTGCCCAACGAAGAGGCGCTGCGGTTGACGGTGCTCACGGGACTGCTGCTCAACTGCGAAATTCCGCGCTACGCGAAGTTCGACCGGAAGAATTATTTTTATCCCGACGTCGCGAAGAACTACCAGCTCACGCAATACGACAAGCCCTCTACGAAGGACGGCTGCGTGGAGTTCGAGTTCGATGGCCCAGGCTCCGTGAACGGCCTCGCGCGCGTGCGCATCACTCGCGCACACATCGAGGAGGACGTGGGGAAGAATTTCCACTTCGACCGCCACAGCGGCGTGGACTTCAACCGCGCTGGCGTGCCGCTGCTGGAGATCGTTTCCGAGCCGGACATCACCAGCGCTGACATGGCCTACGAATATCTCAATTCGCTCAAGGACATTCTCATCCACGGCGGTATTTCTGACTGCGACATGGAAAAGGGCATGGTGCGCTGCGACGTGAACATCAGCGTGCGGCCGAAGGGGCAGAAGGAACTCGGCGCGAAGATCGAGATCAAGAATATGAACAGCTTCTCTGGCGTGCGCCGCGCGGCGGAGTATGAGATCGCGCGACAGATCGACGTCGTGTCGAAAGGCGGCAAGCTCATCCAGTCCACGCGCCGTTGGGACGACGTGGCGGGCATCACCGAGGAAATGCGCACCAAGGAACACGCCCACGACTACCGCTACTTCCCGGAGCCGGACCTGATGCCGCTCGCGCCGACGGATGCGTGGATTGCCGAGGTGCGGGCGCGTGTGGTGGAGTTGCCGCTCGCGAGAAAGCAGCGCTTCATGCGCGATTACCAGTTGCCCGCGAGCGACGCGGAGACGTTCAAGAACGACGTGGCGCTTGGAAGTTACTTTGAAGAAACCGCCAAACAGTTGAAGAACCCGAAGGCGGTGGCGAATTGGGTCATCAACAACCTGCGCGCCAAGCTCGCCGAGGCGAACGAAAAGCTTGCGTCCGAGCAGCAGGCGATGGGCGTGGAGCCGGCGGACGTGCGGCTCACGGGCTTGGGTGATTTGAAGTTCAAGCCTGAGGCGTTGCTTGAACTGGTCGGTCTCGTTGAAGCCAAGACCATCAGCAGTTCC
>DATDFH010000002.1:0-8585 GCA_036522715.1 Verrucomicrobiia bacterium | reverse complement strand
AATCGGTCTCGAAATTTTTCCGCCAAAGCTGTTTGCCGTCGGCCACCGTGAAGCAGCGGAACTCGCCGCGTCCGGATTGCGTGTAGATACGGTCGCCGTCGAAGAGCGGCGTGGTGCGCGGGCCGGTGCCGTAGTTGTAATAGTCGGCGAGCTTGCCGCACTCCTTGCGCCAAAGCTCCTTCGCCGTGGCCGCGTCGCAGAGGTGAACGACTTCGTTGCCGTCGATCTCGTCGATGTAGGCGAGGAACTTACCGGAGATAATCACGGCGGCGTGGCCCGGGCCGGATTCAATGGTCCAGAGCTTCTTGGGTTCAGCCGGCAGCGACTTGATCGCGGGCGGGTTGGGGGCTTTGCCGTCGCGGTTGGGGCCGCGCCACTGGGGCCAGTCGGCGGCGGACACTTGAGTGGTGACGGCGGCGAGCAGCAGGAGCAAGAGAGGACGAATCGTCAGTGGCATGGCAGCGTGTAAATGTTCGGGGTTGAATACCCCGGCGAGACGGAGGGGTCAAGCGCGACGCCCGCGCCCAATCACTTCGCCCCGGTGAGCCGGCGGATTTCGACAAGGAGTTCCTCGAAATCGACGGGCTTGCGCAGATACGCGGCCGCGCCGGCGGCCAGACAGCGGTTGCGCCCGTCGAGCGTGTCTTCTGCGGTGACGATAATGATGGGGATCTGCGCGATCTGTTCGAGGCGGTTCATCCAATCAAGCATCTTGTAGCCGTCCCACTGGATACCCTGCTGCGTCGCGCCGGGGCCGAAGTTCAAATCCATCATGATCAGATCGGGCAAGTGCTCGCCGATGCTGCGGATGACATCTTGGCTCTCGGAAACCTTCACCACGTCGTAGCCGCAGGCCTGAAGTTTCAAGGACATCACCTTGAGCACGACCAGATCGTCGTCGGCGAGGAGGATTTTTTTCCGGCGCGTCTCGCTCATGGGACAGTGGGGCCGGTGTTCAGAATTCCTGGGCTCGATCGGGCAGACGAGCGAGGAATTCCTCGGCCCGCCGGGTAACCGAGGCGATCTGTCCGGGGGTGAGTTGAGAGGCGAGGGTGTCGCGGCACTCGATGCCGTTGGGTTCGTCCTGCCCGGCAGAAAGAGTGAACCAGAAAAAGGCCTCGACGAGATCGCGCGGCACTCCGTTGCCGTCCACGTAAAGCGCGCCGAGAAAGTATTGCGCCTGCGCGTGGCTTTGTTCGGCGGCGAGGCGGTAGCATTGCGCGGCCTCGGCGAAATTGATCGGCACGCCCTGGCCGAACTCGTGCATCTGGCCGAGGGCGAACTGCGCGTCGGAATGATGCTGCTTGGCAGCCAGCCGGTAAAACTTGAGTGCCTCACCGTAGTCCAATGCAACCCCCACGCCGTGGCGATACAACCCGGCGAGATCGAATTGCGCCTCGGCGAACCCCTGCCCCGCCGCGCGGCGGAACCAGCGCGCTGCCTCGACCGGGTCGCGCTCGACGCCGTCGCCGGTGAGATACATCAGGCCGAGGAGATTCTGCTCGACCGGGTAGCCCTTCTCGGCCTGGCTGCGAACTTGTTCCAATTCCGTTTCGTGCTTCATGTCGCCAATCGGCGGCTGCAAATTGCGTTCCATTCACAGCGCCGCGAACCAGAGTATTCACGCGCGCGTTCCGGCGGCAGGCATACTGTGCGGCGCACGGTGGTTCAAACAAAAACTGTTCCGCCACATGCGAGCGGATACCGATTTTTCGGAAACTTGCGCCTTGAGCCGGAGGGAAAATCGCGCTATGCGGAAGGAGTTCAGCCCGGAATTGATTTGATGATGAGTCGCCAAACACACGTCAACGCTTCGATGAACTTCCTCGCGCAACGACTCGCGGACCGGCTCTCGACCCGCCGGGAATTTCTCACGCGCTGCGGACTGGGCATGGGCGGTGTCGGCCTGGCCGGCCTGCTGGCGGAACAGGGACTGGGGAATGCCGCTGCGTCCGGCGGGCTCGGCGTGCCCAATCCGCTCGCACCGCGCGCGCCGCACTTCCCCGCGAAGGCGAAGCGCGTGATCCACTTTTTCGCACAAGGCGGTCCGTCGCAAGTGGACACTTGGGATCCGAAGCCGTCGCTCACCAAGCACGACGGCAAATCGCTGAAAGGCGTCAGCACCCACGCCAACAACGACGGCGCGGCGTTCGGGTCGCCGTTCAAGTTCCAGAAGTACGGCAAGAGCGGCATCGAGGTCAGCGAAGTGTTCGCAAACGTCGCCCAGCACGTGGATCACATGACGGTGGTGCGCTCGATGTATTCCGAGACGCCGAGCCACGAGAACGCGATGCTGCTTTTGAATTGCGGCGATCAACGGCTACCCAGGCCGAGTCTCGGTTCGTGGACGGTTTACGGCTTGGGCACGGAGAATCAGAACTTGCCGGGGTTCATTGCGATGTCCCCCAACGGCCGGCCGTTGCAAGGCGACCAGAACTGGCAGAGCGCATTTCTGCCCGGCATTTACCAGGGCACTTACCTCGACCCGAAGCACGAGCAGGTCGAGAAGCTCGTTGAGTACGTCCGAAATTCGGCGCAGTCACCCACCGAGCAGCGGCGGCAACTCGACCTGGTTTACAAACTCAATGAAGAGCACAGCCGCAAACGCGCGCACGACTCGCAACTCGAGGCGCGCATCCAGACTTTCGAGACGGCCTTCCGGATGCAGTTAGAGGCGATGGACGCGTTCGACATCAGCAAGGAACCCGCGGCGGTCCGCAAGCGTTACGGCGAGGGCGTGCAGGCACGGCAGACGTTGATCGCGCGGCGGCTCATCGAGCGCGGCGTCCGGTTCGTGCAGCTTTACCAGAACAGTTGGGATCACCACGGCCAGATCGAAACCGGCCTGCGCAGCGCGGCGAAGGAAGTGGATCAACCGATTGCGGCGTTGATCACCGACCTCAGGGAGCGGGGACTGCTCGACGAGACGCTGATCATCTGGGCGGGCGAGTTCGGGCGCACGCCGGTGATGGACCTCAACCAGAACGTGGACCAGAGCAAGGGCAAGGGCCGCGATCACAACAACCGCGGCTTCTCGATCTGGATGGCCGGCGGCGGAGTCAAGGGCGGACACGTCCACGGCGCGACCGATGACTTCGGCTTCGCCGCGGTGGAGAACAAGGTTGAGATCGCCGACCTGCACGCGACGATCCTGCAACTGCTGGGCTTCGACCACGAGAAGCTGACGTTCCGTTACGCGGGGCGCGACTTCCGGCTCACGGACATCAAGGGACAAGTTGTGAAGGAGTTGATGGCCTAACCTCACGATGCTTTTCCCTCTTACTCTTTCTCTTACTCCTACTCCTACTCTCGGGGAAACACAGAGTAAGAGTAGGAGTAAGAGAAAGAGTAAGAGGCCGGCGCTGGTCGTAAGTTTGGCATTCATTGCCGGCGGTGCGTTCGCAGCCGAACCCGCCCCCGATCAACTGGAGTTCTTCGAGAAAAAAATCCGCCCCGTCTTCGCCGAGCACTGCTACAAGTGCCACAGTGCGCAGGCGGAAAAACTCAAGGGCGGTCTTCTCCTCGACACCAAGGTGGCGTTGCTTAAAGGCGGCGACACCGGCCCCGCCATCGTTGCCGGGAATCCCGATGCGAGCCTGCTGATCAAAGCTGTCCGCTACGGCGACGAAAACCTGCAGATGCCGCCGATCAAGGGTGGCGGGAAAAAGCTCGCGCCCGAAAAAATTGCCGACCTAGAAGCATGGGTGAAAATGGGCGCGCCCGATCCGCGAACCAATTCCGCCGCGGCGACGAATGCGTTCGAGTTGGTGATCGCCAAGGGCAGACAGCACTGGGCGTTTCAACCCATCCGCAAGCCCGACGTGCCCGCGGTCGGCAATCCGCGCTGGGCGCAGACGCCGATTGATTCGTTCGTGCTCGCTAAGCTGGAAGGGCTGTCGCTCGGGCCATCGCCCCGAGCGGACAAGCGCACGTTGATCCGCCGCGCGTATTACGACTTGATCGGCCTGCCACCGACACCAGCGGAGGTCGAGGCGTTTCTCGCGGACCGTTCGCCCGAAGCCTTCGCGAAGGTCGTGGATCGCCTGCTCGCCTCGCCGCACTACGGCGAGCGCTGGGGCCGTCACTGGCTGGACGTGGCGCGTTACGCCGACACGAAGGGTTACGTTGGCGGTAGCGAGGAACTGCGTTACGCCTACGCCTACACGTATCGCGACTACGTAATCCGCGCATTCAACGACGACCTGCCCTACGACCGCTTCCTCACCGAGCAGCTCGCGGCAGACTTGTTGCCGCTCGGCGCGGACAATCGCCCCCTCGCCGCGCTGGGTTTCCTCACGCTCGGCCGGCGCTTCATCAACAACGAGCAGGACATCATCGACGATCGGCTCGACGTGATCTGCCGCGGCCTGATGGGCGTGACGATCCAGTGCGCGCGCTGCCACGATCACAAGTTCGATCCGGTCCCCACGCGCGATTACTACTCACTCTACGGCGTCTTTCGCAGCTCGACGGAGCCGGGCGAGAAGCCGCTGCTGGCCAACCAGCCGCCGAATCCGGAATACGACAAATACATCTCCGAACAGAAACGCCGCCAGGCCGCGCACGATGATTACGTCGGGACGAACACTCTCGCGGTGCAGACGAAACTGCGCGAACAGGTGGGCGACTACCTCCTGCTCGCACATCAGACCTCGAAACTTACGAACGAAGTTGACCGCGAGAATCTCCTGCGCGACCGCAAGCTCAACAAGGTCGTGCGTGACCGTTGGATCAATGGTCTCACCGCATGGGCGAAGACGAATCATCCCGTGTTCGGGCCTTCTTTCGCTTTCGCGGCGGTGACGAATGATTTCCCGGCGAAGGCGAAGGAACTGTCAGCGAAATTTGCCGCGAACAGCGATCCCACGAACAAGTTGAATCCCCTCGTCGCGAAACTCTTCACCGGCGATCCGCCCGCGACGGTCACCAACGTCGTCGAGCGTTACGGCAAGTTGCTCCGCGGCGCCCACGATCACTGGCAGCAATTGTTGAACCCTACGAACATCGCCACGGCCACGAACACCGTTGCCGTCACCAATGTGGCCCGCACCAATCCGCCTCCGGCCGCCCTGCCCGATCCGGCCGAGGAGGAGTTGCGCCAGATTCTCTACGCGAAGGACGCGCCCGCCAACCCGCCGGCCGCGAGTTTCGGCGATTACTTCCTCTTCGATGACACGATCAAGAACAAGATTCAGGAGTTGAAGAACGCCATCGCCGCGCTCGACGTGACGCATCCGGGTGCACCCGCGCGGGCAATGGCGATGCAGGACAAGCCGAAGCCGGAGAACGTGCGCGTGTTCGTCCGCGGCAACGCGGGCACGCCGGGACCGGAAGCGCCGCGACAGTTCCTCGAAATCGCCGCAGGCGCCAAGCGGGCGTCGTTCCCGACCAATGCGAGCGGCCGGCTCGAGTTGGCGCGCGCCATCGCCAGCCGCGACAATCCGCTCACGGCGCGGGTGTTCGTGAATCGGGTCTGGCTCAATCATTTCGGCGTCGGCCTCGTGCGCACGCCCGGCGACTTCGGCACGCGCAGTGAACCGCCTACGCACCCCGAACTGCTCGACTGGCTGGCGGCGTGGTTCATGGACAGCGGCTGGTCGGTCAAGAAGTTGCACCGGGCGATCATGCTTTCGAGCGTGTATCAGCAGAGCAGTCTCAACGAAGGCGTGGCGGCGAAGCGCGATCCCGACAATCGACTGCTTTGGCGCCAAAATCGGCGGCGGTTGGATTTCGAGTCGTTGCGCGATTCGTTGCTTGCCTCGACGGGCAATCTCGACGGTGGCGTCGGCGGGCGTTCGGTGGACATCGTCGCCGAACCGTTGAACCGGCAACGCACGGTTTACAGTTTTGTGGACCGCCAGGACTTGCCGAACCTGTTCCGCGTTTTTGACTTCGCCAATCCTGACGCGAGCAGTGCGCAACGCTTCCAAACGACGGTCGCCCAGCAGGCGTTGTTCCTGATGAACAGCGCGATGGTGATTGAGCGCGCACGCAGCCTCACGCATTCGCCGCAGTTCGCGTCGCTCACTGATGCTGGCGAGCGCACAAGGTATCTCTACAAGGCGCTTTACCAGCGCGCGCCGACCCGCGGCGAGTTGGAGTTGTCGCGCGAGTTCGTCGCGCACGCCCCCGCGGCAGAGTCGGTAAATCCCGAAGTTTCGGCGTGGCAATATGGCGTGGCGAGATACGACGAGGCGACGCACACCGTGAAGGGATTCGCGAACTTCGCGCACTTCACCGGCGAGCGCTGGCAGGGCGGCACGGCGTTCCCCGATCCGAAGTGGGGCTACGCTTACCTCGGCGCCGAGAGCGGGCACACGGCCGAGGGCGGGTTGCGGCGCACGGTCGTCCGCCGATGGACCGCGCCACGCGAGGCGACGATCTCCATTCAAGGCGAACTCAGTCACGCAAGCGGGGGTGGCGACGGCGTGCGCGGGCGGATTGTGGCGCGCCGCGCCGGCGAACTGGGTGTCTGGATTGCGCAGAGCAACACCGTGCCCGCGATGGTCGAGCGGCTCGACGTCCGGCGCGGCGACACGGTGGACTTCGTGGTGGATTGCCGCGCGACGGTCGATAGCGACACGTTCAAGTGGGCGCCGGTCATTTCCGCGATGACGCCGGGCGGAATGGGCGATTCGATGGTGTGGGAGGCGCAGAAAAACTTCGCAGACGTGAGCAAGCAGCCCAAGCCGCTGGAACCCTGGGAAAAGCTGGCGCAGGCGCTGTTGCTGGCCAACGAATTCTCATTCGTGGACTGAGCGGAACGGGGCCGGAAGTTACGCACTTGACCGGAGGTTGCGCCGAAGGCATAAATTGCGCCCCATGAAATCAGGCCAATACTACATCTGTGTCGCTGTGTCCGGGCTTTGCCTGTTGATGACGGCGTTGCTCTTCCTCGTCGGCCAGTCGGCGTCGGGATTGCAGACGACGCTCGCGCAGCAACAGGAAGAGATCAACAAAGGGTCGCTCAGCCAGCAGGTCGGTCAGAATCTGCTGCGCGAGATGGCCCAGGTGGCGCTCAACAATCCGCGCGTCCTCGAAGTGCTCCGGCGCAGCGGCTACAACATCACCGCCGCTCCCGCTCCCGCCCAGCCGGGGTCAGCCCAACCCGCGCCGCCGCCGGCGCCCAAGTGATCTCAACCTTAACTCCCGAAACCAACATGGAATCCAATACTTCCCAACCAAACAATTCCGGCGCGAGCGCGTTCTTGCCCGTCCTGCTGGTATCGCTCTCGGTCCTCATCTTTGTCTCCTGGCAGTTCCGCCTCGTGTGGAAGCAACAGGCCGGCCTCAAAGAGGTCCAGAAATCGCGCGAAACCCTCGTCAAGCAGTCGCAGGCGGTGCAGAACGACCTGCAGAAGCTCGCGGTGGGCCTGCTTGAACTGGCGAAGACCGATCCCGAGGCTTCAGCGCTTGTGCAGAAATACGGCATCGCGCAAACGCAGCCTCCGAAATAAGCATCGTCAACCTCAACCTGAGCCGGCGTGAAGAACGCCGGCTCATTTTTTTCCTCCGGCCCCGTCCACTTGGAAATCGAGAAAGATTTTCTCAGGAATGGCTGCCGGCGTCCGCGCGGTGACATCGACCTCGAAAGGGCGCGCGATGCTGTTGCCCGCGAGATCCTCGAAAGCCGTGCCGATGGCGATGCGATAGCCGCCCGCCCGCCATGGGCGATTCGGCCGATACGCCCATGACATGCCATCGCGGGGAACCTCCGTCATTCCTTCGAGTTCGGACGTGAGGTTGACGATTCGAATCTGACTGTCGATCTCCGCCCAGTCCATCGGCTCGGAGAAAACCAGCCGGACCGGATCGCTCGTGCCCGGGCGGGGTGGGAGTAGCTTCCATTCGGCAGGTGATGGTTGCGTGTGATCGGGCGGTCCCGCCGTGAATTGCTTTTCCTCGTCGTGTCCCAACGGAACACCCTCCTCTGACATCCATGCCCCAGAAATCCGCAGCCGATACCGGTGGCCCCGCTCCAGTACCGGGCCTATTTCGACGTTCAGGTTCACCCCCGTCTTCTGTCGGCCAGGATGGAACCACAACGTGAGCCGGCGCCCGTCCGGGGACCAAAGCTCCGTTTCCCGAAAAGATTCGGGGACATCGCGTCCCCCGTCCTCGGTGAGTTGGAAATACTGGAGGGCATTTCCCCGCCGCATCGGTTCCGAAAAGAGCACGTAAAACTTGAGATGGTTCGCTGGCAGCACATCAACGGTTGGGAAAATGCCGACCAGCCGCGGCGCCGGCGCGACGTTCTGGGCGGGCGCGCGGTAACGCACAGTCAGCACCGAAAGACTCGCGTCTGCGCGATTCGGAAGCCATACTGGATCGAATCGCGTCTCATACTCGACTCCAAGGAGCACCGGGAAGGCGGGCACAAATCGCAGTTCATTCCCCACGCGCCGATGCTGACCGATGATTGGTGCCGTTTCAGGCGCTCCAACCTGCCTCAATGCAAGCAATCGGTACAGTTGCGCATCGTCCGCTTTTATCGACCGCCACAGGCTTTCAGAAGAGGCCATTGCCACGACCTCGATCCGCGTGGCGTCGCCGCGCTGCGTTTCGACGCGCAACTCGACGTGCGG
>DATDFH010000001.1:0-5128 GCA_036522715.1 Verrucomicrobiia bacterium | reverse complement strand
CATCTTGTCGCGGTCGCCCTTCGTCTTCGGTTCCACAGCCATGCTGATGACCGGCTCGGGGAACGTGGGCGGTTCGAGCGTGACGTCGAACTCCTCGTCGCACAGCGTGTCGCCGGTGGTGATGTTGCGCAGGCCGACCAGCGCGGCAATGTCGCCGGAGTAGGCCGCGTCCACGTCCTTTCGTTCGCTGCCCTGGATGACCATCAGGCGGCTGACGCGCTCGCGCTTGCGCGTGCGCGGATTGTAAATCGTGTCGCCCTTCTTGAGCTGGCCGGAATAGACGCGGAAGAAGACCAGCTTGCCCGCGTAGGTATCGGTCCACAGCTTGAAGGCGAGCGAGCAGAACTTGTTGTTGTCATCGGTCTCGACCGTGACGGTGTTGTCCGTGCCCGGTTCGATGCCTTCCGCTGGCGGAACGTCCAGCGGCGACGGGAGGTAATCGACAACCGAGTCGATGAGCGGCTGCACGCCCTTCTTCTTGAACGCGGAACCGCAGAGAACGGGGACAAATTCCAATTTGCAGGTCAGGCGGCGAATTGCGGCCTTCAAAGCCTCCGGTGTCACCGGCTTCTCTTCGAGCACCAATTCGGCGAGGGCGTCGTCCTTGTTGGAGACGGCGTCGATGAGTTCCGCCAGCGCGATCTTCGACTTTTCCTTGAGCGCGTCGGGGATTTCCTTGATCTCGTACTTCAACCCCTCGTTCAGCACGTCGCCCGGCCCCCAGACAATCGCCTTTTGATTGACGAGGTCGATGACGCCCTCGAACTTGTCCTCCGCACCAATGGGCAGAAAGATCGGAAACGCATACGCATTGAGCTTCTTGCGCATGTCGTTGAGCGCGTTCTCGAAGTTCGCGCCAGTGCGGTCCATCTTGTTGACGAAGGCGATGCGCGGGACCTTGTACTTGGTCGCCTGGCGCCAGACGGTTTCCGACTGCGGCTGCACACCGGCGACTCCGCAGAACACGGCGATCGCGCCATCGAGCACGCGCATCGAGCGCTCGACCTCGGCGGTGAAATCCACGTGGCCGGGAGTGTCAATGATGTTGACGCGGTGCGGCACGGTCGCGAAGGACTTGTAGAGGCCCTCCTCCTTCTTCTGCGTCCAGAAACACGTGACGGCGGCGGACGTGATCGTGATGCCGCGCTCGCGTTCCTGCTCCATCCAGTCGGTCACGGTGTTGCCGTCATCGACGTCGCCGATCTTGTGGATCAGGCCGGTGTAAAACAGGATGCGCTCGGTGGTGGTCGTCTTGCCGGCGTCGATGTGCGCAGCAATGCCGATGTTCCGCGTCCGCTCCAGCGTGTAAGGCCGGTTCGGCGAGTTCAGCGTCTTATTTTCGTTTTCAGCCACGGCTTCCATTGAACAAATTGTTTTGGCGACAAAAAACGCCCCGAGTTTTCAGCCTCAGGGCGTTGTAAAATTTTCGGACTACCAGCGGAAGTGCGCAAAGGCCTTGTTGGCCTGCGCCATCTTGTGCACTTCGTCGCGCTTGCGGATCGCGTTCCCCTGGCCCTGGTAGGCTTCGAGGATCTCGGCCGCCAGCGCCTTGGACATCGGCACGCCCTTGCGCGCATCCGCGAAGTCCACCATCCACCGCACTGCGAGCGACACTTGGCGGTCGGACGGCACTTCGAGCGGCACCTGATAGGTGGCGCCGCCGACGCGACGGGGCTTGGTCTCGATGCGCGGCTTGGCGTTCTCAATGGCGCGCTGGAACGCCTCGACCGGATTGACCTGCGGGTTCTTGGCCGCGAGTTCATCCAGCGCTCCGTAAACAATGCGTTGCGCGGTGCTCTTGTTGCCACCGCGCATGACGGTGGTCACGAGCCGCGTGACGAGGACGCTGCCATAGCGCGCATCCTCAACCACCGGCCTCCGCGTTGCTCGACGACGACGTGACATGAGTTCGTTAAAGTGTTGAGACGTTGAAAAATTTCATTACGCCGCCGGTGCCGCTGCTGCAGCAGCCGGGGCCTTGCCCGCCTTCGGGCGCTTGACGCCGTACTTCGAACGGCTCACGCGGCGCTTCTCGACGCCCTGCGCGTCGAGTGTGCCACGGACGATGTGATAACGCACACCGGGCAAATCCTTCACGCGTCCGCCGCGCACCAGCACAATCGAGTGCTCCTGCAAATTGTGCCCCTCGTCGGGAATGTACGCGATGACCTCGTAGCCGTTGGTCAAGCGGACCTTGGCGACCTTGCGCATCGCCGAGTTGGGCTTCTTCGGAGTGCGCGTCATCACCTGAAGGCACACGCCGCGGCGGAACGGCGAGTTCTCAAGCGCCGGCGCCTTCGACTTGAACTTCAATTTGTTTCGTCCGCTTCGGACGAGCTGGTTAATGGTCGGCATCGATTGCGTTGTTAAATGACAACCCTTTCCCCGCTACCGGGGAAAAGGAGCGCAGACTCTAGCAAAGGCTTTCTTCGTTGCAACAGGTTTTTAACGAACTTCGTTTCATGCGGGCAAACGCGCGTGTTGATGGCCTGTTTCTCATCCCGCCAGCGGCGCGGCCTCCAACGGCTGGGCCGGCTCGGGTTCTTCCTCGACCTCCGGCTCTTCGACCAGCGGCACCAGCTTCGAGTTGCGATACTGCACGAAGCCCGTGCCACCCGGAATGATGTGGCCCATGATCACGTTTTCCTTGAACCCGCGCAGGTGGTCCACCTTGCCCATCGTCGCCGCGTCGGTCAGCACGCGCGTGGTGTCCTGGAAGGACGCGGCGCTCAAGAACGACTCGGTTTCGAGCGAGGCCTTGGTGATGCCGAGCAACACCGGCTGCGCCTCGGCGGGCTTGCCGCCCATCTTCTCGACGCGCGCGTTCTCGGTCTCGAAGATGATCTTGTCGATCTGCTCGCCCCACAGGAACACGGTGTCGCCGGGTTCGGTGATGCGGACCTTGCGGAGCATCTGGCGCACGATGATCTCGATGTGCTTGTCGTTGATGGTCACGCCTTGGAGGCGATAGACCTCTTGGACTTCGTTGACGAGGTGCTCCTGCAATTCCTGCGGTCCGAGGACCTCGAGAATTTCGTGCGGCACGACCGGGCCTTCGGTGAGCTGCTGGCCTTTCTTCACGAAGTCGCCCTTGAAGACGATGACGTGCTTGCCGATCGGGATCAGGTGCTCTTCCTCGGCGGCGGTCTTCGGGTCCTTGATGAGGATGCAACGCTTGCCGCGCACGCTCGGGCCAAAGTCCGCGATGCCGTCGATCTTGGAAATTTCCGCGGCGTCCTTGGGCCGGCGCGCCTCGAACAACTCAGCCACGCGCGGCAGACCGCCGGTGATGTCCTTCGTCTTCGTGGTGCGCCGCGGCGTCTTGGCGAGCAGTGTGCCGGGCACGATCTTGTGACCTTCCTCGACGACGATGTGCGCGCCTGACGGGATCGGATAATTGGCGACTGCCTCGCCACGATCCTCGGCGATGAGGATTGAGGGGTGCAGGTCTTCCTTGTGCTCGATGATGACCATGGCCTCCTGGCCGGTGGTTTCATCAACCTCCTGCTTCATGGTGACGCCCTCGATGATGTCGTGGAACTTCACCTTGCCGGCTTTCTCGGAAAGAATCGGCACGTTGTAAGGATCCCACTGCACGAACGTCTCGCCCTTCTTGACCTTGCCACCGTGCTTGACCGAGATGACCGCGCCGATGACAACGGTGTGCGTCTCGAGTTCGCGGCCGTCGTCGGCGTGAATGGTGACGTTGCCGTTTTTGTTCAGCACGATGTTGTTGCCGTCTTCGAGTTCGACCAGGCGAAGGTCCTCGCCGTAGCGGATGGTGCCGTCGTGCTTGGCCTTGATCTGCGGCTGCTTGAACACAGCGGCAGCAGTGCCGCCGATGTGGAACGTACGCATCGTGAGCTGCGTGCCCGGCTCGCCGATGGATTGCGCGGCGATGATGCCGACGGCCTCGCCGAGCTTGATCTTGCCACCGGTGGCAAGGTTGCGGCCGTAGCAGTTGCCGCACACGCCATACTTGCATTCGCAAGTGAGCACGGAGCGGATCTTTACGCGTTCAAGTCCGGTGCGCTCAATCTGCTTGGCCTTGAGCTCGTCAATTTCGGTGCCGGCTTTCACAATGACCGTCTTGGGCTGGAGCGGATCGCGGATGTCATCGCACGAGACGCGGCCAACGAGACGTTCGCCGAGCTTCACGACTTCGTCCTCGCCCTCGTAGATGGGCGAAACCCAGATGCCGCCGCTCGTGCCGCAATCCTCCTCGCGGATGATCACGTCCTGCGACACATCGACCAGCTTGCGCGTCATGTAACCGGAGTCGGCCGTCTTGAGCGCCGTGTCCGCCAGACCCTTGCGGGCGCCGTGCGTCGAGATGAAGTATTCGAGCACCGACAGACCCTCGCGGAAGTTCGCCAGAATCGGCTTCTCGATGATGTCACCGCTGGGCTTGGCCATGAGACCGCGCACGCCGGCCAACTGCCGCACCTGTGCCTTGTTGCCGCGCGCGCCGGAATCCACCATCAAATACACCGGGTTGTATTCCTTCTTACCGTGATTGTTTTCGAGCGTCTTGAGCATGACGCCGGCGATCTGATCCGTCGCGTGCGTCCAGATATCAACGACCTTGTTGTAACGTTCGCCCGGCGTGATCACGCCCTTGCGATACTGCTTCTCCACATCGGCGATCTGCTTCTGTGCCGCGTCGATCTCCTGCGTCTTCTCCTTCGGAATGATCATGTCATCGATGCCGATGGAGCAACCGGAGCGGGTCGCTTCCGCGAAGCCAATCTCCTTCAGCTTGTCCAGCGTCTCGACGGTGCGCTCGTGGCCGCAATGCTTGTAACAATTCCAGATCAAGTCACCGAGGTTCGATTTGCCGGCGACCTTGTTGTAGAAACCGAGTTCGGCGGGCCAGATCTCCGAGAAGAGCACGCGGCCGACGGTGGTTTCGATCACCTTCAAATCGGCGTTGCCATACACCGTCTTTTTGCCGAGGTCGGGATTGGCCAGCAGGATGCGCTCGTGCGTGTGGGTCTCGCCGTCCAGATGCGAGAAGACCACCTCGGTCTTGGAGCCGAAGAGCAGCTTGCGCGCGCGCTGCGTGGCGTTCGGGCGCGGCTCGGCCGTCAGATAATAACAGCCCAGCGTGATGTCCTGCGTGGGCGTC